>JAJDEV010000168.1 GCA_029259605.1 Planctomycetota bacterium
TCCTGCGCGGCGCGAATGTCCCGACGCATGGCGTCCAGCTCTGCGGCCGAATAGACGAAGTCCCCGCCGCGCGGTCGCACGATGACCGCGACGCCGATCGTCGGCGCGACTTGCGCCGCGCTGCGCGCCGCGCGCATCGCACCCACGCTCGGCGTCACTCCACCGACGGCGAGCGCGGCGCACAGCTCCACGCGCTGCGCTCCGCCGCGCGCCGCCGCTCGCACACCCGCCAAGTCCTCGACGCAGACCTCATAGAGAACGTCGCTCGCCATGGGCCAAACCGTATCATGCGCCGCATGACGCTCCGCGCCCGTACATCGCTCGCGCTCGTCGCCTCGCTCGCCCTCGTGTCCGCATGTGTCTTCCCTGCGGGTGGCAGCTCGCGCATTGCACCCGAGGCTCCCGTCGAACTCTGGATCCACGAGGTGCCGTCCGAGCGCGAGGATGCGCCCGTCCTGCTCGTGCCCGGCGCGGCGTGGCTCGACCACGACCTCGCGCCGCTCGCGCGCACGCATCGCCTGGTCTTCTACGACCTGCGCGGCCGGGGGCACTCGCCGCCCGTGCGGCGGGCCGCGGGCATGCGCATCGAGCACGACGTCGCGGACCTCGAGGCGCTGCGCGTGCGGGTCGGCGCCGAGCGGGTCTCGATCCTCGGCTGGGCCTACCGCGGCGCGGTCGCGGTGCGCTATGCGCTCGCGCATCCCGAGCACGTCGACACGCTCGTGCTCGTTTCTCCGTTGCCGCCACGCCGCGAGCCCTATTGGCGCACGTTCCGGCGCAGCGTGCTCGCGCGCACGGACGCGAGCGAACTCGCGCGCATCGACGAGCTGCGGACCTCGGGACAGAAGCAGCGCAACCCCGAGCTCTACGCGCGTCGTGTCGCCGACGCCTCACTGCACGTCTTCGTCTCGGACCCGGCGCACATCGCGCGCATGCGGAGCGACCCGGTGGTCCTCCCGAACCTCGACCCCGACGCGACGGCCGAGCTCGGCGGCGAGATCCTCGACGCGCTCGGCAACTGGGACTGGCGCGAAGAGCTCGCGAGCGTGAGCGCGCCCGTCCTGATCCTGCACGGCGAACGCGACCTGTTCCCGATCGACGCGTCGCGCGAATACGCGGCGCACCTGCCGAACGCGCGCCTGGTCGAACTCGACGCCGTCGCGCACATGCCATGGCTCGAGGCCCCCGACGTGTTCTTTCCGATCGTGCAGGCGTTCCTCGACGATCCCGGGGAGAACTCCGCTCGGTGACGTCGCGTGCGCTCCTCGCCGCGCTTCCCGCGCTCCTGCTCGCGGGCGCATGCGCGTCCACGCCCCGGACACCGGACGACCACGACGTCGAGCTCGTGACCGGCGTCGTCGCTCTGCCCGGCGTCGGTGGATTCGCGGGACTGACGCAGCGCATGTGGGAGGGACCGCGCGTGCGCGCCGACGTCGAGGCCGAGCTCGTGTACCAGCGGCTCGACGACGACGTGAACGGCAACGGCGACGTCGGCGACGACCTCGCGCAGTTCCGCTTCGGCTTCCGGCTGACGCGCCCGGGCGCGATCGTCTCGGGCGGGAGTCCCGGCGAGGCGTCGCGCTGGGTCGGCCGCTTCGGCGCGACGTGGATGCGCTTCCAGGGCGACCCGGTCTACCTGGACGAACCGCTCGACTACGGCGGCGTCTATGCGGGAGTCGGCTGGGAGTTCGCGGTCGGGAAGCGCTGGGTGATGGGCCCCCACGCGACCGTGCACTGGGTCACGTCGGAGAGCGACGGCGGCACGGGGCTCGTTCCAGAGCTGGCGTGGCGGTTTGCGTGGAAGCTCTAAACGACTCACGGCGCGGCGCCGACAAACGTAGGGTTCATCTCCGATGATTTCTCTCCGCACTCACCTGCGGCAGTCCGCCTCGCTGGTCGCGCTGTCCCTCGTCGCCTTCGCCTGCGCCGGAGATGAGCCCGCCTCAACGGGCGAAGCACACGACCCGCTCGACCTGCTCATTCGCAAGCCGGACGTCACGTTCGAGCATCCCGGAGCGCTCGTCCCCGCGCCGCAGACCGATTGGGGCGAAGCGGGCGGCGTCGGCTGGGCGCGGCTCGAGCCGGACTCCGCGTGGGTTCACGGCGACGGCTACTACATCGAGGCGAATCAACCGCGCGCGGCGCTGAACCTCGTGGCGCCGCTTCCGAGCGACCGCACATTCGAGATCGTTCTTTGGCGCGCACGCCGCGCAGAACGAAGCACGGGCACGGTGACCATCACGCTCGGGGGCTTCGAGATCGCGAAGCGAACGCTCGCCGACGAAGCGACCACGCTGCGAATCGACGCTCCGCGCGCGCTGTGGCACGCCGGCAAGAACGTGCTCGCGTTCGAAGTCGACGAGGTCGAGGCGTGGAGCGGACAAGGCCCGCGTTGGGACGTGCTCGCGGTCGCGAGCGTGCGCTACGGGGAAGCGCGCTCGGTCGCCTACGATCGCGTGACAGGCTGCACGCTCCCCCACCTGACCGGCTTCCGACACATGATCGAGACGACCGGCGGCGCGCAGCTCGAGCTCGTCGCGGCCAGCGACGGCCCCGGCACGCTCACGGTGACGCACGGAACGCTCGATGCGCGCACGGGCGAGAGCGCGCTCGCCGCCCCGCTGGAACTTCGCGTCGACGGTCCATTCGAGCGCGCGTTCCGCTTACCGCACGACGCGGGCGCGGTGGTCGTCGCCGACCTCACGTGGCGAGCGGACGACGACGACGCGCTGCATGTTTCGCGCTATCAGGTCATCGAGGACGCGCCGACGACGCGCCCGCCCGTCGTGCTGATCAGCATCGACACGCTCGCCGCACGCCACATGGGGGTGTACGGATACCGGCGCGCCAACACGCCGCGGCTGACGGAGTTCGCGGCGACGGACGCGGTGCTCTTCGAGCGTTGCGTCGCGAACGCACCGTGGACGCTGCCGAGCTACCTGTCGGCGCTCACCGGTCTGTATCCCGGGGCGCACAGCGTCGAGGACCTACGCGCCGGCGCCGGCGCGCTCGACAACTTCGACTTCTGGCAAGCGGCTCAGAATCGCTGGACGCTGGCCGAGATGATGCGCGCGCGCGGATACCAAACGGCCGCCTGTCTCGACACGCTCTGGCTGTCACCGCGCTTTCAGATCGACCAGGGCTTCGACCTCTACGACCTCGGCCCGGCCTACGAGCCCTTCCACCTGCCCGAGAACGGCATCCGACTCATCCGCGATCAGTTCGCGCGCTACTTGAACGAGCTGCCCGACGAGCGCGCGCCGTTCTTCGCGTTCATCCACGCGCTCGACGCGCACGGACCGTACTTCCCCGAGGCGCCGTTCCTCGGGACGTACGACGCGGACCTGCCCGAGGACCTGCGCCCCACACTCGCCGGCGCAGCACCGCAGACGTTCGGCGCGATCCCTGACTGGATGGCGACGACGATGACGCCCGACGCCGAGCGGCCGAAGTTCTGGGATTGGCACGCGCCGCGCACGTTGCCGCTCGAGACGATCATCGCGCGCTACGACGAATCGATCCAGAAGACGGACTGGTACATCGGCGAGCTGCTCGACCTGCTGCGGGAGGCGGGGGTCTACGATGACGCGGTCATCGTGATCACCGGCGACCACGGCGAGTCGTTCGACCACGACGCGTACAGCCACGGCGTCCTTTGGGAGGACGTGCTCCAGATCCCGTTCCTGATCAAGCTTCCGAACAACGCGCACGGCGGGAAGCGCATCGCGACGTCGATCCAGCTCGTGGACATGTACCCCACGCTCTTCGAGCTCGTCGGAGCCGGCGCGCCGCGCGAGTACTTGCACGGTCGCTCGCTCCTGCCCCTGATTCGCGGCGAGAGCGATGAGGCGCGTCCGACCTTCTCCGAAGGCGGGCACATCGACCAGCGCTCCATCGAAGCGGACGGCTGGAAACTCGTCGAGTCGCGCCCCGGCAAGAATGGCGCGCTCGCCTCTCTCGCGACCCACCCGTCCGTCGACCCGGCCTGGCTCGCGAAGAACTTCCCCGAGATCGCGTCGGCGGGAATGCTGACCGACAAGCTGCGCGTCGAGCTGGAAGCGCGCGCGGACACGCCCGCGAAGCTCGCCGAGTTGCGCAAGCTGCTCGCCGGTCCGTACTACACGCTCTACGACCTCACGACCGACCCGCACGAAACGAGCGACGTGGCGAGCGAGAACCCACAGCGCGTCACTGCGCTGAAGAAGCTGATGCGCGAGCATCAAGCGACGACCGCCTCGGCCCGCGACGACGCGAACCCCGAACCGCCTGCGACTCCACACACCTCTGAGGAGCTCGAAGCGCTCCGCGCTCTCGGCTACACGGGCGACAAGTAGGGGCGCGTTGGAAGTTCCGGGGACGGGGACCGCACGGCGCGCCGCGAAGCGGCGCATGCCGTGCAGCGGGGCGGAGCCCCGCGCGTCAATCGGTAGCGCCCGCGGCCCGCAACACGCGAGCGCAGCGAGCCTGTGTTGCAGCGGCGCGCTTCGCGCCGCGCGTTAGACGGGCGCCTGCGGCCGGCGGGACGCGAGCGAAGCGAGCCTGTCCCGCAGCGGCGCGTTAGCGCCGCGCGTTAAACGGTGGTGCCGTGCCCGAGTCCCCGAACCCGACGTTGTCCCCGTTGGAACTGCCGGAGACCGACACA
>JAJDEV010000169.1 GCA_029259605.1 Planctomycetota bacterium
GCGCCGCTCGTCGAGCGGGCGAAGACGATGACCCGGTCCAAGCTCAGGACGTGGGTCCAGACCCAGCTCATCGAGGGCGCCGACGAGGACGAGTCGGTCACGCTGAAGATCGAGGTGCAGCGCTCGCAGCTCGACGTCATCAACGCCGCGTTCGAGAAGTGCCGCAAGGTCGCCGGCTCCGAGATCCCGGACGGCGAGGTGCTCGAGTATCTGAGCGCCGAGTACCTGAACACTCCGGTCGACCCGTGCGAGCTCCCCGAAGACCCTAACGTTTCGCACCGTGCGAAGGAGCAGGTCTACAACCGCGCCGTCCTCACGCGCGATGGCTACCGCTGCGTCAACGACTACTGTGGAGACCGAAAGCGCCTCCAGGTGGATCACATCATCCCGCGGTCGAAGAGGCCCGACCTCATCTTCGAAGAGTCGAACGGCTGCACGCTCTGTGCCGACTGCCACGCGCAGAAGACCGCGGGTCGTCTGCACATCGAACGTCTGCCCGACGGGTCGCTCCGCTTCACGCGCCCGGAGGGGTTCGAGGCGCCCATGCCGAAGTGGTGATCGCAACGCAGAGGCCGTGAGAGCGGAGCGGCCGCGATGCTCTAGCAAGACAATGGGCCACGCCGTCGGGAGACGCTCGTACTCTTGCCACGCCGCGGGGTGGCGTGCGGCACGACGCACGACGTTCAGCAGTCGGCGCCGAACGCGCCGTGGAACTGCCCCCCCTCCATGAGCGAACCGATGTCCGACGGGAGGGGACGAACCGAGTGACCCCGGAGGGGGCTCGGCACGGGCGCTCGTCAGCGCGAAGGGACCCACCCTATTGTATGCCGTGTCCCGCGCTTGATGAGAATCGCATCCCGCTGACGAGTAGTTCCCACCGCGAAGCGCCCTAGACGGGCGCGAAAGCGCCAGAATGCGTACAAAGTGACGGCCCCGCCCTTGTCTTTGGCCGGACAAGCGGGGCCGTCGAGAAACACGTGGTACATGTACCACCCGTGGACTCTACCGCATACCCCGCCCTCCTTGGTAGGGGCCCCGACGCGCCGGGCACGGCGGACGCCTCGATCCTCGCCGACTGCTCCTGCGCCGCCTGCGGGGACACGCGGCTCGTTCTCACGCGCTCCTGGGTCGAGCGTGGCCTCACGAGGGCCGGCGGGGATTACGAGCGTCTCGCGGTCCGGCTCGCCCGCTGTCGGCGCTGCCGAAGGCGGGAGCGGATCCTGCCCTTCGATGCGCTCCCGGGCAAGACGCACGCGGTTCATGTCGTCGTGCAGGCGGTTGGGTGCCTCGCGCAGACGGGCCCTTGCGCCGCCGAGCGCCGGACGGGCTTCAGTAGACAGCTGGTCGCGGCGTGGGCACGGGGGCTCGCAGCGAGGGCGGCAGACCTCTTCGTCCTGCTACGGCACCGGGCAGTGATCGCGACCACCGCGACGGCGCGTACCCGCTGCCTCGTGCGCTTCGGTGCCTTTCGGCAGGAGGTGCGGCGCCGGGGCCGAGAATCCCCGATCGGCGAGTTCGCGCTCAGCATCGTCCTGGTCCACCACATGCGCAAGGCCCCCTCCCGCGACCTCGGCCAGCGCCTGCGCGGCAGCAGCGACTTCGCCGCCTGGCACGACTCGGCGCTCTTCATCACCGCCGGTCGCGAACACAAGACGCTCACCGTCGAGCACCGCCGCGCGCCCGCGCCGGGCCCGTTCGCCCTCCGCCTCGTCGAGCAGCCGACTCCGCACCTCGAGCTGCTCGATGGCACCGACGGTGCGCCCGCGCGCGAGACCGCAGACGACGCGCTCCAGACCGACGTGCTCTCGCTCCTCAGAGCCTCACCCGTCCCGCTCTCGACCCAGGAGCTACGGAGAACGCTCGCCCGGCGCAAGGCGGCCGTGGTCGAGGCGCTCGCCGTACTCCAGGCCGCGGGTCGCCTCGAGCGCCGAGCGAGCGGCTGGATGGCGACGGCGCACGCCCCCGACCCCGACGGCGAGTCGCAGGGTGAGCTGTTCCCGCGTTCCCAACCCTAGGCATCGCGCGGTCGGAACACCTCGCGCTCGCCTCACGTCCGCACAGCGCTGATGGGATGAGAATCTCAAAGAGCGTGAGACACGGCAATTGTAGTCGCAGGCGGCCGGCGGCCACCCTTTGCCGATTCGAGGCAGCCTCAGTTTGTTTGAGGGAGAACGTCCAGGAAAGAGTGGAACCGGACATGTGCCCCGCCGAGCAGCTCGCGTTCGATGTGAATCGCACCATCTCGTGAGAGTTGCACATCGAATCGGAACAGTCCGCCTTCATGGATTCCGAATAGCCTGATCCGCCATGAGTCGTCAGGAGTGGCGGTGGGTGGTCGAATCACATGCCGATACTCCTTCTTGAAGGCTTCGAGCTCGCTTCGCCGGGAATCGATCCAGCGAGCTTCAACGTCACTGACGCTCTGGACAACCCAGACCCCATCCATCTCCTCAGTCAGTGCGACGTAGTCGCGTGAATACTCGACCCTGTTCGACTCGACTGAGAAGTTCACTCCGGCTCTTTGAGAAAACGCGAGGAAGCTCTGTGCGTCAGATAGCAGGTCGGCGTCGGAGCCGACCAAGCCGATCGCGAATGGCAGGGTATGCGAGCCACCATATGTCTCTCCGACGCACAGGCGTCCGTGGCGAAGATACGGGCGCTGCACCACCCTCAGCGCAACGGCTCTGTCGTCCTCTACGGCTAGTGAGTCCGCGAGGGTACGGCTGCGGTCGCGGACGAGGCGTGCCAACTCGTGCCGGTCTGGGTTGGCATCGCCGCCGACGGCTGCACAACCAGCTGTCACGAGGCCAATGGCGGTCGTCGCGGCAATCGACTGCGCAGTCCGCCACGACGAATGCGTCCTAGAAGCCAATGCGCAGCCCTCGCTTGCAGTTCTCGTGCTTTATACTCGTGACTCCAAGGGGTCAGGTCCAGGATTCACACGAGACGGCCGGGTCACACGAGCTGCTGCGACAGATTCGCTCGTGTGATTCCTGGACCTGACCCCTTCGAATCACACCAGAGGCTCGGTGCGAGACGTTCTGGTCCGTGCGACGCCAGCTCCGAGTCGAGGCTGTTGCGCGCGCGCAACTCTCGCACGGTGCGAGAGGTCAGGGTTCGCACGGCTCCGACGCTCGGCAAGCGTCGTTGCGCCGCGCAACGGAGACGGCGCGGGCCTCGGGCGACCGCGAGTGGATAGCATTCCGGACGCCACGCTCGCGGGAGGGCCGAAAGGGGTCAGGTCTCAGATGTTCGCAATAGCGGTCCTAATGCGAACATCTGAGAC
>JAJDEV010000170.1 GCA_029259605.1 Planctomycetota bacterium
CCCCGAACCGATCGTTGTCCCCGTTGGAACTGCCGGAGACTCACACATGCCGTTGCGCCAGCGACCAGGCCATACGGGAGTGCGCGCGCTCAGGCGGAGCCTGGCGCGTAATACGGGAGCGCGCCGCCACGGGAGCGCGCCGCCACGGGAGCGCGCCGCCACGGGAGCGCGCCGCCACGGGAGCGCGCCGCCATGGGAGCGCGCACGCGGGCGGTCACGCCCGCGCGTGGTGCGGTCGACACGAACGCGGGGGAGCACGTACGCCGGGCGACGCCCGAGCGGTCGGCGCGAAAGCGCGGGAGCACGCACGCCGCGTGAAGCCAGCGTGCGCCACGTCGAGCGCCCCGTACGGTGATGCGCGCGTGGGCGGTCACGCCCATGCGTGGTGGGGTGGCACGAGAGCGGGGGAGCAAGCACGCCGGGCGACGCCCGCGTGCACCGCGGGCCGCGCCGCACGCAGGTCCGGTGGGTTGCTCGGAGTCGAACGCACCGTGCATCCGCGCGACCAACGAACCGTGCACCGTGCCCATCGCACCACGCGCGGGCGTGACCGCCCGCGTGCGCGCTCCCATGGCGGGGTGTTTCCGTGCCACGCGCCAGGCTTCGCCTGAGCGCGCGCGCTCCCGTATGGCCTGGTCGCTGGCGCAACGGCATGTGTGAGTCTCCGGCAGTTCCAACGGGGACAACGATCGGTTCGGGGACTCGGGCACGGCACCACCGTTTAACGCGCGGCGCTATCGCGCCGCTGCGGCACAGGCTCGCTTCGCTCGCGTCCCGCCGGCCGCAGGCGCCCGTTGGACGCGCGGCGCGAGGCGCGCCGCTGCAACACAGGCTCGCTGCGCTCGCGTGTTGCGGGCCGCGCTAGCGACGGCACACGGCGACAACGAAGTCGTCGGGCAAGGGGTGCTCGCGCGAGACGCGGTCTTCGAAGGCGAAGGCGTGTTCGAGGATCTCCGCGGTTTGCGTCGTCGGTGCGTGGAAGTTGTGCGCGATGTTTTCGAACGCGAGGTGCAGGACGGCGCCGCGGTAGCCGCGTTCTTCGAGCACGTCGAAGGTGTTGTGCAGGCCCGGGACGATCGCGGCGGAGTCGATGGCTTCGGAGGGGTCGCGCAGGCGCATGGCGAGTTTGCTCGGGCGGATGACGTGGCGCTTCACACGACCGTTGAACCATTGCTCGCGCAGCGCCTCGGGCCAGGAGGCAAGCAGCTCGTCAGCGGCTGTCGTCTGCGCCGGGGTCCACTGGAAGCGTGTCGGTCCCACGTACTCGTCGATCACGAACAGGCCGCCCGGGACGAGCAGGTCGTGCACGCGCGCGAGGACGCGGGGCATCGGCGCGAGGTGGTGGAGCGACTGCTCGGCGATGACGAGGTCGTAGCGTGCGGAGCCGGGCAGCGTGAGCACGTCGCCGACCGTGAACCGCAGCACGTGCGCGAGTCCTGCGCGTCGGGCGGCTTCGTTCGCCGCGTGCACGCGCGGCGCCGACAGGTCGATGCCCTCGAGCGATTCGAGCGGGAGCGCCTGGGCCCATGTGAGCTCGCGGGATCCCGTGCCGCAGCCGAGCGACAACGCGCGCGGTGCGGCGCGCTCTTGCAGGTGGCGGGCGATGATCCAAGCGCGCGGTGTCGTCGCGGCGTCGCCGGTGACGAGCGCGTTCCAGCGTGCCTGCATGCCGGGGACCGCCCACCACTGCGCGTCACTGCCGCGCACGTGGCTCCACGCGCGCTCGGTGCGCGCGCGCGCGCCGGGGCGGAGGCGTCGTGCGATGCGATGCCAATCGCCACCGACGAGCTTGGCCGCGAGCGCGCGCGCGTCGTGGCGGTTCACGAGGTTCCCGAACATGGGCCTACGGTAGCGTGTGCGGCCGGCGCGCAAAGAGAAGCCCGCGCACCGGAGGACTCCGGCGCGCGGGCTCGTTCGCGTGACCGCGACGGTGCGCGGATCAGTTCTTCTTGGGCTCTTTGATCCCGTCGATGAGGCCGATCAGCTCGTCGAGCGACTCGTTGTTGAGCATCACCGTCCCGCGTCGGGCGTCCTCGAGGAGCTGGCGCACACGGTTCAGGCTGGGCGTTCCCTCGGGGTCGATGAGCGCGAGGTCGCGGCCGTTCGTCGACTTGTCGAAGTCGAAGAGCGGCCGGTAGTCGGCGACGTCGTCGACGTCTTCGCCCAGCTGCTCGAGCGCGACCGCGATCGCCTTCTGCACCTGCTCGTCCTCTTCGTAGTCACCGAAGGGGAACTCGCGGCCGAGGTCGTCCTGGACGCGCCGTCGGATCGCGGCACGCAGCACGCCGCGCACGTCGTCGCGGTCGAGCGTCGTCTCCAACGCGACCATCAGCGTGTCGAAGTCCGGGTAGAGCGTCGGGTCCTTCTGGTCGTTGACGGCGAGGCGCTGGAACAGCTCGACGTTCTGGGGATAGAACTCCGAGACGTAGTCGCGCAACACGTCGCTCTCGCGCATCTTGTTGCGCTCGTCGAAGCGCCAGCGCTCGATCAGCGGCAGGTCGACTTCGATATCGGGCTTGACGCCACCCGCGCTCAGGATCGCGCCCTCGCGATCGATCTCGTGATGGATCGAGCGGCCGCTCGGGAGCAGATAGCGCGCGATCGTCAGCTTGACGCGCGGGCAGTAGTCGACCTCGCCGTCTCCGTCGAAGTCGCGCAGGATCTCCTCACCCTCGTCCCAGCGGTAGTTCTGGTTCGTGTCCTTCCAGTAGTCCTGACGCTCGTGGAGGATCGGGATGAGCTGTTGGACCGAGCCCTTGCCGAAGGTGCGCTTGCCGATGAGCGTCGCGCGTCCGTGGTCCTGCAGCGCGCCGGCGACGATCTCGGCGGCCGAGGCCGTGTTGCGGCTGGTGAGGATCAGGATCGGAATGTCGTTGGGCAGGATCGCGGGGCGTTCCGTGTAGTGGATTTCGGGTTCGCCTTGGCGGTTGTCCGTCTTCACGACCACCTCGCCGGCGGGCAGGAACAGGTCGGCGACGTCGCGCGCCTCGGTGAGCAGGCCGCCGCTGTTGCGGCGCATGTCGAGCACGAGCGCGCGCATCCCGTCACCGAGCATCTCGGGGAGCCAGCTCTCGATCTGCTCCTGCGCCTTCTTGCTGAACTCGTTGAGCTCGACCAGGCCGATGCCGCCGGGCAGCATCTGGCGCGAACCGGCGGGGATCTCGATGCGGTCTCGCGTGACCACGACCTTCATCTCTTCGGACGGACGCTCGATGAGCCCCGGGTCCATCCCGTGGCGCCAGATGTAGAGCTCGACCGGAGTGCCGGGCTTGCCCTTCAAGCGCTTGATGATGTCCGCTTCGGGCTTGCCGGTCGTCGGCCAGTTGCCGATGCGGACGATCTTGTCGTCGGTGAGGAGCCCCGCCTTGTAGGCCGGACCCGAGTAGATCGGGCGCACGATGGTGAAGAGCCCGTCGTCCGGGTGCTCGTTCACGTACGCGCCGATGCCGCCGTACTCCGCGTCGAGGTCCTGCGAGAACTTCGCGTAGGCATCCGACGAGAAGTAGTTCGAGTGCGGGTCCATCCAACGCAGCATGCCGTCGATCGCCGCGCCGATGAGGTCGTGCTCGTCGACCTTCGAGCCTTCGAGGTGCGTGCTCGTGATCAAATTGCGCACCGCGAGCAGTTCCTCGAACTCCTCGGGCAGCTTGTCCTTGCTCGCTTCGTTGCGGACGTCGCGCAGCTTGCGCGCCGCGTATTCGCGCTCGCTCTCGAGCTCGAGGTACGCCGCCGCGAGTCGACCGCGATCGTTCGGAACCATGGCGAGCTCCTCGAGCACGTCGCGCAGCTTGCCGTCGAGGTCCGACTCCGTCGCGGTCGCGAGCGCGATCGCGCCCTGCGCGCTCAGCTCGGCGTCCGACGAATCGAGGAACGACAGCATGATGTCGCGCACGTCGCGCCGCGCCTTGCCCGAGCCCAGACGATAGGCGGACATCGCGAAGTCGAGCCGGTACTCGGGGGAGCGCGTCGTGTCGGACGCGGCCGCGAGCATCGTGTCGACGAGCTCGCCGCGGCGGCTGCGGTTGAGCGACTTGAAGTTCTTGTCGGCGAGCAGGCTCGCGGCGGCGCGGGCGACGTCGTCGTCGGCGGCTTGGATCAGCGGTTCGAGCGCCGAGGAGAGCGGAGTCGCGTCCGGGTCTTCGCCCTGGAGGCGCGCCGAACACACCAGAATCGTCGCCTTGGGGGAGAGCGCCTCGTCCGCCAGGAAGCGGTCCAGCGTGCGATCGAGCTCGCCGTCGGCGCCGAGCCGTCCTGCCTCGCGCAGGGCGCGCGACCGCTGCCACACCTCCGCGATCCTGCGCTCGCTCGCCTGCGCGGCCTCCTCGGCGATCAGCGTCTTCAGGTCGTCGCCGAGCGCGGCGAGGGTCGATTCCGCACCGAGCGGCTCGGCGTGCGACAGCCGCTCGTACGCCATCGGGGCCAGGGTCAACGGGACGAGGGCGAGGGCGGCGAAGGTGCGATGCGTCATGGGGCTGGTTCGTCGATGCCTGTCTGCGGGGTCTTGGGAGAGATGGCCTGCCTGCGTACTCTAGCAGTCCGTCGCGAGACTCACGAAGTTCTGGAAGGTCCTGGAACCTCTAGTCACCGGACGAAGCGAACGCACGGTTTTCCGTTGGCGCTTCTCCTGGATCGCTTACGCGAGCTAACTTCGAACGGCGCGCGACCTCGACACGAGATCAACCCCGAGCTTCGTCCACAAATGTCCGAGCCCGACGCGACGCCGACGAGTCTGAGTCACGTGCACACCGACGCGGACGGCGCGCAAGCCCGTATGGTCGACGTAAGCGGCAAGGCGACGAGCGTGCGCACCGCGACCGCGCGTGCGGTGCTGTCGTTCCCCGCCGGAATGCTCGCCGGTGTGATGGCGGACGGCGGACCGAAGGGGCCGGTGCAGGAGGTCGCGCGCGTCGCCGGCATCCAGGCCGCCAAGGACACCGGGCGCCTGATCCCCATGTGCCATCCGCTCGGTTTGACGCACGTCGAGATCCGCTTCGCCGCCGCGGGGGACGAACTCACCATCGTCTGCGTCGCGCGTTGCGAAGCGCGAACGGGCGTCGAGATGGAGGCGATGACCGGGGCCTCGGTCGCCGCGCTCACCGTGTACGACATGACGAAGGCGCTCGCGAAGGGGATCCGCATCGTCGCGGTCGAGCTGCTCGAGAAGACGGGCGGCAAGTCGGGCACCTGGCGCGCCGAGTAGCGCGCGCTCGTTCCTCCGCGCCCTTTCGCGCTTTGGATTGGAGCCGCGTCGCCCGGCCGGCCGATGAGAGCGCGAGGTGCTCGCCGGACTCGCATTCCGCGGGTCGCACCCCGTGGAAGGGAGAGGTTCGGATTGATGTGGGATTCGATGCGCAGATTGCAGCGCGTCCAGGTCTTCGGGGCCGGACGTGCCGTCGGTCGTGAGGTCGCGGCGGAGCTCTTGCGCGCCGGGCATCCGGCGGGACTGATCTCCCTCTTCGGCCGTCGCGCCACCGCGTTCGCGTGGCAGGGCGGACGGCTCGACGTGCGCGTTCTGGCGGGCGATCCGCCTCCGGCCGAGCTCGCGTTCGTCTGCACGACGCGCGAAGTCGGTCGCGCGCTCGTGCCGCGCCTCGCGCGGCGCGGGACGCGGGTCGTCGACCTCTCGGGTGCCTGCCGCGACGACGCGACGCAGCCGCTGATCGTCGACGCCATCAACGGCGCCGAGGTCAGCGCGTTCTCCGAGTACGTGGCGCTCCCCGAGCGCTCGGCGTACACGTTGATCCGGACGCTGCGCGTTCTGGACGAGGTGGCGCACATCCAAGAGGTCGACGCCTTCTGCGTTCTGTCGGCCGCGTCCGAGGGTGCGCGGGGAATTCTCGCCCTGCGCGAGGAGCTCGCGTCCGCCGGCGCGCCGGCGAGCGGCGGAGAGCGTCGCGTGGGCAACCTCGGCCCCGCGCGGGGCGAGCCGGACGAAAGCGAGCCGATCGAGTCGTCGATCGCGAGGGACGTGCGTCGCGTTCTGGGGCGCCCCGACCTCGGGATCGACCTCATGGCGATGTCCGGGGACTCCGAGCGCTGTGACTCGTTCGCGGTGAAGGTGCGGTTCGCGCACGCCCTCGAGGCGACCACGGCGGCCCGGTTGCTCGACGACTCGCCCGGCATTCGGGTCGAAGCGTCGGCCGCGGGCCCGCGACCGGCGGACTGCGCGGGCAGCGACCTGGTCCACGTGGGGCGGATTCGAGCGGGATCCGCGGGGCTCGGCTCGCTATGCTTCTTCGCCGTCGCCGATCAGCTCCGCGCCGGGGCTGCGTCGGCCGCCCTGCGGGTGGCCTGCCGCCTCCCCGCGGTCGGCTGACGACGAGCAGCGATTTCCCCCGATTGCCCGAGTCTCGATCGCGAAGGCGCGCGCCTTCCGCGTTGGATCCCCCGTCCGCACCCGCCCCTTTCGAGCCCCATGGACCTCTCCGATATTCGCAAGCTCGTGCGCCTCATGGAGAAGGCCGAGCTGTCCGAGATCGAGATCGACGATTCGAACCAAGGCTTGCGCGTTCACTTGAAGCGCCAGCTCACGGCGCCCGAGGGCACCGGAGGAGTCGGTCCCGTCGTCCAATGGATGTCCCCGCCGACCGGCGCCCCGGGACCGGCACCCGGCGTCGCACCCGGTGCGAGCGCGGGGGGCGAATCCGGCGCGAAGGAGCTGGCGCCGGGCACCGAGGTCTTCGCCAGCCCCATGGTCGGGACGTTCTACCGCTCGCCGTCCCCGGATTCGGAGCCGTTCTCCGAGGTCGGGACGAGGGTCGATGACGAAAGCGTCCTCTGCATCATCGAAGCCATGAAAGTGATGAACGAGATCAAGGCCGAGATGCGCGGTGAGGTGGTCGAGATCCTCGTCGAGAACGGTGAGCCGGTCGAATTCGGTCAACCGCTCTTCCACATCAAGACCAACTGATGTTCCGACGCGTCCTGGTTGCGAACCGCGGCGAGATCGCGCAGCGGATCATCCGTGCTTGCCGCGAGCTCGGCATCGAGACCGTGGTCATCTATTCGGAGGCTGACGCGGGCGCGATCTACCTGCGTCAGGCCGACGAGACGATTTGCATCGGACCCGCGCTGGCGAGCAAGTCGTATTTGAACATCCCGGCGATCATCTCCGCGGCCGAGATCGCGGACGTCGAAGCGATCGTGCCGGGCTACGGATTCCTCGCCGAGAACGCGCACTTCGCCGAGGTGTGCCGTTCTTGCAACATCCAGTTCGTCGGACCGGACCCCGAGACGATCGAGGCCGTGGGCAACAAGTCGAACGCGCGCGAGATGGCGATCCGTGCCGGCGTGCCCGTGGTCCCGGGATCGGACGGACCGGTCACCGACGAGGATCAAGCGCTGCGCACCGCGCGCGAGATCGGCTACCCCGTGATGATCAAGGCATCGGCGGGTGGTGGCGGGCGCGGCATGCGCGTCGCGTCGAACGATCCGAGCTTGATCAACTCCTTCCACGCCGCGCGCGCGGAGGCCGAGGCGGCGTTCAACGACGACACGGTCTACCTCGAGAAGTTCGTCGAGAACCCGCGCCACGTCGAGATCCAGATCCTCGGCGATCGCTCCGGCAACATCGTCGCCCTCGGCGAGCGCGACTGCTCGGTCCAGCGCCGCCACCAGAAGCTCATCGAAGAGTCGCCGTCCCCGGCGATCACGCCCGCGATGCGCGAGGCGATGAGCAAGGCCGCCGTCGCGATCGCGCGCGAGGCCAAGTACCACAACGCGGGGACGGTCGAGTTCCTGCTCGATCGCAACAACGACTTCTACTTCATCGAGGTCAACGCGCGCATCCAGGTCGAGCACACGGTCACGGAGATGGTGACCGGTATCGACCTGATCCAGCAACAGCTCATGCTCGCGAGCGGGCGCGACCTCGAGTTCACGCAGGACGACGTCGAGGTGCGCGGGCACGCGATCGAGTGCCGCATCAACGCCGAGGATCCGGACAAGGACTTCCAGCCCTCGCCGGGGAAGATCGACCTGTTCGTGCCGCCCGGAGGTCCGGGCGTGCGCGTCGACACGCACTGCTTCGGCGGCTACTCGATCCCCTCCAACTACGACTCGATGATCGGCAAGCTGCTCGCGCACCGAAGCGACCGGCGTCAGGCGATCGCGACCATGCTGCGCGCGCTCGACGAGTTCGTGATCGAAGGCCCGAAGACCACGATTCCGCTCCATCGGCGTATTCTGGCCCACTCGGACTTCCGCGCGGGCGAGCACGACACCGGCTTCGTCGAGCGCTACTTCTCGAGTCACCCACGCATCTCCTGACCATGCGAGTCCTCGCGTCCCTGCCCCTGTTCGCAGCGCTGCTCACGGCGGCCTGCGCGAGCACGCAGCGCGTTGCCGGACCGCTCTGGCTCAGCGGCGAGCCCGTGGCCCAGGGGCTCGACGCTCCGCCGGTCGCGACGGTGCTCCGGCACGCGGGGCCGGTTCACGTGCGCCGTCCGGGCGCCGCCGACGGCTTCCGCCTCCCGTTTCATGAGAAGCGCGCGCGCGTGCGCCCCGGCGCGGCGGTCATCGTCGGTCCGGGGGGGCGCGCGGAGCTGCTTTGGACGCGCAACGCGACGTCCATCGTGCTGTTCGGAACGGGCGTCGCGATCGTCGGCGATCCGCTGCGCGACGAGCCGCTCGCGCGCATCGAGCGCGCGCTGGGTGCGCAGCTCGACCTGACCCCCGGGGATCGCATCGTTCTACCCGGCGGGAGCGAGCTGCGCGGGGATCCGGGCCAGCCGTCCGGGCCGTTCCTCGTCGAGCAGCGCGTCGGCGCGGTGCGCGTGAAGAACCAGTCCAAGCTCGCGGGCAGCGTGCGCTACCGCGACGCGGTGCTCGACCTCTTGCCCGGCGACGTGGTCGACCTTCCGCTGCTCTCGGATGGCGCGGCGCCGTTCGAGCGCGGGGCCGAGCGCGCGAGCGCGACGATCGGTCGCGTCGACGTCACGACCCGTGGCACGGTTCGCGCCGAGCAGTCACCGGGCGGCATTCGGTTGCGCGCGGCCGAGGACGCGCAGGTCGGGGTGGGGGGCGTGTTCGTGCGTCTGAAGAACGGCGAGGCGGCAGTGTTTTCCGAGCTGTCGGCTCCGACCTCCCGTGCGGACTCGACGGAATCGGTTGATTCGCCCGGGTCGCCGAAAGAATGACTCGCGTCCGGCCGATCCTCTCGTAGTCCGCAGTCCGCGCTCGATCGGCCTCCGCGCGCGGGGCCGCACTCGTGCCCTTCGAATCCCTGACACGCGCGCCCTCGATCCCATGACCAAACTTCGTGCCTTGATCACCGGCGGCGCGGGCTTCCTCGGCAGCCACCTCTGCGACCGCTTCCTGGCCGAAGGGTACGAGGTCCTCTGCATGGACAACCTCGTCACCGGCGACCTGCGCAACGTCGAGCACCTGTTCGCGGACACCGACTTCCACTTCCACCACCAGGACGTCACCGAGTTCATCCACGTCCCCGGTCGCCTCGACGTCGTGATGCACTTCGCGTCGCCGGCGAGCCCGATCGACTACCTCGAGCTGCCGATCCAGACGCTCAAGGTGGGGTCGCTCGGCACGCACAAGGCGCTCGGTGTCGCGACCGCCAAGAGCGCGCGTTTCCTCTTGGCTTCGACGTCCGAGTGCTACGGCGATCCGCTCGAGCACCCGCAGACCGAGGAGTACTGGGGCAACGTCAATCCCGTCGGACCGCGCGGCGTCTACGACGAGGCGAAGCGCTTCGCCGAGGCGATGACGATGGCCTACCACCGGTACCACGGCGTCGAGACGCGCATTTGCCGCATCTTCAACACCTACGGACCGCGCATGCGACTGAACGACGGTCGCGCGCTGCCCGCGTTCATGGGGCAAGCGATGCGCGGGGAGCCGCTCACCGTCTTCGGCGACGGTTCGCAGACGCGCTCGTTCTGCTACGTGGACGACCTGGTCGAGGGCATCTGGCGTCTGCTCCATTCGGAGGAGTCGATGCCGACCAACCTCGGCAACCCGTACGAGATGACGATCAAGCAGTTCGCCGAGAAGGTGCTCGAGCTCACCGAGTCGGACTCGACGATCACGTACAAGGAGCTGCCGCAGGACGATCCTCAGGTGCGCCAGCCCGACATCTCGAAGGCGCGTCGCATCCTGAACTGGGAGCCGAAGGTCGAGCTCGACGAGGGGCTGCGTCGGACGCTCGCGTACTTCAGGGATCGCGTCGAGAGCACGACGGAAAGCGTCTGACATGTGCGGAATCGTCGGAGCCTTTCAGTCCGAAGGAGCGGTGCTGCCGTCGCTCTTGGAGGGACTGCGCCTGCTCGAGTATCGCGGCTACGATTCGGTCGGCGTCGCGGGCATCGTCGACGGGCGTGTGGTCGTGCGCCGCAAGGCGGGACGCATCGAGGAGCTGGAGCGGGAGCTCACCGACGGCGCGCTCGATGGCATTTCGGTGGGCATCGGACACTCGCGCTGGGCGACGCACGGTCCGCCGACGGACCACAACGCGCACCCGCATGCCGACGCGTCCGGCAACCTCGTCGTCGTCCACAACGGCATCATCGAGAACTACCAGGACCTGCGCGAAGAGCTCGGCGCCGCCGGGGTCGAGTTTCGCTCGGACACGGACACCGAGGTGCTCGCGCACCTCATCGCGCGTGAGCACGCGACCTGCGGGAATCTCGCGCAGGCCGTCCGCACTTCGCTGCGACGGGTCAAGGGCTACTACGCCGTCGCGGTGCTGACGTCCGAGCCGGAGCCGCAGATGGTCTGCGCGCGCGAGGGCCCGCCGCTCTGCATGGCGTTGACCGAGGATGGCGCGTACCTCGCGTCCGACGTCCTCGCGCTCCTGGCGCACACACGCGACGTCGTGTTCCTCGAGGACGGCGACGTCGCCGAGCTGCGTCCGGGCCAGGCGATCGTGCGCGACCGCGACGACAACGTGATCGAGCGCGAAGTGCACACGATCGAGTGGAACGCCGAGTCGAGCGAGCGTGGCGGCTTCGCTCACTACATGCTCAAGGAGATTCACGAGCAGCCCGACGTGATCGCACGCTGCGTCTTCGGACGCGCGGATCACGAGGCCGGTGACGTGAAGCTCGACGGCGAGTTCTTCTCGGACGAGAGCTTGGCGCAGGTCGAGCGCGTCCAGGTCGTCGCGTGCGGTACCGCGCTGCACGCCGGGTTGATCGCGCGCTATCTGATCGAAGGCCTCGCCGGCATTCCGGTGGACGCCGACTACGCGTCGGAGTTCCGCTATCGCAACGTGCCGATGCGACCGAACACGCTCGCGATGGGCATCTCGCAATCGGGCGAGACCGCGGACACGCTCGCCGCGCTGCGCCTCGCGCGCGAACTCGGCTGTCGGCAACTCTCCATCTGCAACGCGATGGGCAGCACGATGGTGCGCGAGTCCGACGCGTCGGTGATGATCGAGGCGGGTCCCGAGATCGGCGTTGCGAGCACGAAGGCGTTCGTCGCGATGGTCACGGCGATCTACCTCTTCGCGCTGCGCCTCGGACGCGCCAACGGCACGCTCGACGCGCCGTTCGTTCGCGCGCGGCTCGAGGAGCTGCGCGGGCTGAAGGGCGCGCTCGAGTCGATGCTGACGCGCGACGCGATCGGGCACGTGCGGGACATGGCGCGCAAGTACGCGACGCAGAAGGGTTTCCTATTCCTCGGGCGCGGGATCAACTACCCGATCGCGCTCGAGGGCGCGCTCAAGCTCAAGGAGATCTCGTACGTCCACGCCGAGGGCTATCCCGCCGGCGAGATGAAGCACGGACCGATCGCGATGATCGAGCCCGAGCTGGGGGCGGTTGTCCTCGCGCCGGACGACGCGGTCGCCGACAAGATGCGTTCGAACATCGAGCAGGTGCGCGCGCGCGGCGGTCCCGTGCTGTGTATCGGCAACGACCGGAAAGCGCTTGCCCTCGCCGACGACTCGGTGGAGGTTCCGGAGATCGGCCCCTGGTTGTCACCGGTCCTCAACGTCGTCCCGCTGCAGCTGTTCTCGTACTACATCGCGCTGGACAAGGGGTGCGACATCGACAAGCCCAGGAACCTCGCGAAGAGCGTCACCGTCGAGTAGGCGACACGATCATGAAAGTCCTCGTAACAGGCGGAGCGGGCTTCATCGGCTCCCACGTCGTGCAGAAGCTGCTCGCGCGCGGTGACAGCGTCACGGTGCTCGACAACTTCAACGACTTCTACGACCCGGCGATCAAGCGCGGCAACATCGACGCCATCCGCGACGCAGACGGCGCCGAGCGCTTCGAGCTCGTCGAAGGCGACATCCGCGATGTCGAGTGCGTGCACGGCGTCCTCGGCGACGGCAGCTTCGACGGGATCATCCACCTCGCCGCGATGGCCGGTGTGCGGCGCTCGATCCTGGACCCGTTGCTCTACTCGGACGTCAACGTGCGCGGGACGCAGGTGTTGCTCGAGGAGGTCCGCGACGCGGGAACGCGCTTCGTGTTCGCCTCGTCGTCGAGCGTGTACGGCGCGAACGAGACGCTGCCGTTCACCGAGGCGGACGACATCCACTGTCCGGTCTCGCCCTACGCCGCGACCAAGCGCGCGGGCGAGCTCCTGTGCTTCACGCACCACCACCTGTACGCGACGCCGATGACGTGTCTGCGTTTCTTCACGGTGTACGGTCCGCGCCAACGGCCGGAGATGGCCATTCACAAGTTCGTGCGCATGATGCTCGCCGGCGAAGCGATTCCGTTCTTCGGCGACGGCTCGACGCGTCGCGACTACACGTACATCGACGACATCGTCGACGGTGTCGTGCGCGCGCTCGGCCGCGACGAGGGGTACGAGATCTACAACCTCGGCGAGTCGCAGACGATCTCGCTCGCCGAGCTCGTCGAAGCGATCGGCGAGGTGGTCGGGGTCGAGCCGGACCTGGATCGGCAGCCGATGCAACCGGGCGACGTGATCGTCACCTACGCCGACGTGTCGAAGGCGCGACGCGAGCTGGGCTACGAGCCGACGACCGGCATTCGCGAGGGACTCGAGCATTTCCTCGCCTGGTATCGCGCATCGCGACTCGCCGGAGCCGAGTCGCGTTGACGGGCGCATTGATGCTTTTTGAAGCCCTGGCTATGTTGGCCGCCCACGTTTTTTCCGGTCTCGCCGGCCGGCCCGTTCTTCGGAGCCATTCATGAAAGGTGTCATTCTCGCCGGGGGGCTGGGGACTCGTCTCTACCCGCTCACCAAGATCACGAACAAGCACCTGCTGCCGATCTACGACCGGCCGATGATCTACTACCCGATCGAGGCGCTCGTGAACGCCGGGATCGACGACATCATGATCGTCACGGGTGGCAAGAAGTCGGGCGACTTCCTCAGCCTGCTCGGAAACGGCGGCGACTTCGGACTGAAGCACCTCAACTACACCTATCAAAAGGGTGAGGGCGGCATCGCCGAGGCGCTCGGTCTGTGCGAGCACTGGGCCGCGGGCGATTCGATCTGCGTGATCCTCGGCGACAACATCATCGAGCGCAACATCGCCAAGGCCGTGCGCGACTTCAAAGCCCAGGGACGCGGTGCGAAGATCATGCTCAAGGAAGTGCACGACCCCGAGCGTTTCGGCGTCGCGAACCTCAAGGGCAGCAAGGTCATCTCGATCGAGGAGAAGCCGAAGAAGCCGGAGTCCAACCTCGCGGTCATCGGGATCTATCTCTACGACGAGCGCGTCTTCGAAGTGATCAAGAACCTCGAGCCGTCCGACCGCGGCGAGCTCGAGATCACCGACGTCAACAACTGGTTCATCCGCGACGGCTCGATGACCTACGAAGTCCTCGACGGTTGGTGGACCGATGCCGGCACCTTCGACTCGCTCCTCCGCTCGGCCAAGCTGGTCGCGGAGGGGGGCGCCAATCACGGCGAAGAAGGTTGAGCGACGGAATGAGCGAACGATTGCGCGGATCGGTCCTGGTCACCGGAGCCGCGGGCATGCTGGGTAGCCAGCTCCTGCTGACGGCGCCGGACGGGATCGAGGCTGTGGGCACCGACCTCGTCGCCGCACCCGCGGGTTCGCCGCACGTGGCGCACGTCGGCGTCGACCTGACGCGGCTCGACGCGGTGAACGCGCTCTTCGACCGCGTCGCTCCGGTCGCCGTGATCCACCCCGCCGCGTACACGGCCGTGGACAAGGCGGAGGAAGAGGAGGACCTGGCGCGACGCGTCAACGCGCTCGCGGCCGAGAACGTCGCGCGCGCCGCGGCGGAACGCGACCTCCCGATGGTGATGGTCAGCACCGACTTCGTGTTCGACGGCACGAAGCGCACGCCGTACCGCCCGGACGAACCGACCTCGCCGCTCGGCGTCTACGGTCGAACCAAGCTCGAGGGCGAGCAGCTCGCGCAGGCCGCCCATTCGCACGGACTCGCGATCCTGCGCACGCAGTGGCTCTACGGCCCGCGCGGCGCGCACTTCCCCGGCACGATGCTGCGGCTCGCCGCCGAGCGCGACTCGCTGCGCGTCGTCTCGGATCAGGTCGGTTCGCCGACGTCGACGATCGAGCTCGCGCCCGCGCTCTGGGACGCGCTGCTCCTCGGCGCGCGCGGCGTCTACCACGCCGCGTGCGAGGGCGAGGCGAGCTGGTTCGACCTCGCCGCCGCGACGCTCGAGCTCGCCGGGAGCAAGACCGTGGTCGAGCCCTGCACGACGGCCGAGTTCCCGCGCCCGGCCCCGCGCCCCGCGTACAGCGTGCTCGACTGCTCGACGCTCACCGAGCTGCGCGGCCATCCGTTCAAGCCCTGGCGCGACGCGCTGGGGGACTTCCTCGCCCTCGAGCGCGCCTAGCAGGCCGTGGCAAACGTCCTTCACCCGCAGAGCGCCGTCCTCCACTCCGGCTCGGCCCCCGGAAGCCTGGCCGAATCCACCGCTT
Source organism: Planctomycetota bacterium (assembly GCA_029259605.1). Lineage (GTDB taxonomy): Bacteria > Planctomycetota > UBA1135 > UBA1135 > OFTM281. Next base: position 14,858 of record JAJDEV010000170.1, read on the forward strand.
CGCCTACGTTCCGGGGACCAACCCGGAGCGGATGTCGACGTTCTGCGGGCGAAGCACTTTCGCCACAGCCTGCGAGTCCATCCCCCGACTCCGGCGACCCAACTCTTAATCGAGACCCAGTGAGATGACGCGGACCCTCTTGGTCACCGGCGGCGCCGGATTCATCGGCAGCAACTTCGTTCACCTCGTGCTGGCCGAGCGGCCCGACTGGAAGGTGGTCAACCTCGACGCGCTGACCTATGCGGGCAACCTCGAGAACCTGACCGAGGCCGAGTCCAACCCGAACTACGTCTTCCTGCACGGCGACATCACGGTCGCGAGCGACGTCGACGCGGCGTTCGCGAAGTGCGCATCGATCGGTGGCGACGTGTCCGTCGTGCACTTCGCCGCGGAGAGCCACGTCGATCGTTCCATCGAGTCGGGTCTGCCGTTCGTGCAGGCGAACGTGCTCGGCACGCAGGTCCTGCTCGACGCCTCGCGCAAGCACGGCGTCGCGCGCTTTTGCCACGTCTCGACCGACGAGGTCTACGGCAGCCTCGGCAAGACGGGCTTCTTCACCGAGGAGACGCCGCTCGCGCCGAACTCGCCATACGCGGCGAGCAAGACGGCGAGCGACCTCTTCGTGCGCGCCGCCGTGCACACGCACGGCTTCCCGGCGGTCATCACGCGCTGCTCGAACAACTACGGCCCGTACCAGTTCCCGGAGAAGCTGATCCCGCTGATGATCGCCAACGCCTCCGAGGACAAGGACCTGCCGGTCTACGGCGACGGTATGAATGTCCGCGACTGGCTCTACGTCCAGGATCACTGCGAGGCGATCCTGCGCGTGCTGGAGGCCGGCAAGGACGGCGAGGTCTACAACATCGGGGGGAACAACGAGTACCCGAACATCGACATCGTGCGCCTGATCCTCGAGCACCTGGGCAAGCCGGAGAGCCTGATCCGCTTCGTCAAGGACCGCCCCGGGCACGATCAGCGCTACGCGATCGACGCGGCGAAGATCAAGAACGAGCTGGGGTGGGAGCCGCGCTTCACGTTCGAGCGCGCGCTGCCGGAAACGATTGCCTGGTATCAGGCCCAACCGCTTTGGATGGAAAGGGTTAGGAGCGGGGCGTATCGTGAGTACTACCAGCGTCAGTACGGTTCGTAGGCCGCGCGTTCAACCTATCCAGGCAGGGGGTCGATAGCCCTTTGCCGCTTCCGCGCGCCGGATCCTTCCCGGAGGTTCGGTCGCCGTCCCCACCCATGAATCGGATCTCCCCGCAACGCCGCCGCGTCTCGCTCGCCCTCGTCCTCGCCGTGCTCCTCGCACCGAGCCTGACGAGTTGCGCGACGACGACGAGCTCGGACAAGCGCATCCTTCAGTACCTGAATCAAGAGGGCTTCGGGAAGCGCTACACGGGGAACTCGCAGGACCAGAACTACGTCACGATCGGCGACGGGATCCAGTTCGAGGACAGCTACAACCCCGAGGTTCGCGGCACCGAGACGGTCGACGTGGACGGGACGATTCGGATTCCCGAAGCGGGCTCCGTGTTCGTCGCGGGCATGACGCGCGCCGAGCTCGAGAGCTTCCTGACCCAGCGCCTCTCGCCGTACTACGTGCAGACGGACGTCAAGGTCGACATCCGCGCCGGAGGCACGCGCGCCTACTACGTGATGGGCGAGGTCTCGAGCCCGGGCCGCAAGAAGTTCCGCGGTGACGTGACCGTGTTCGAGGCCGTGCTCGAGGCGATCCCGAACAAGCACTCGGCGAACCTGGGGCGCGTCAAGCTGATCCGCGCCGATCCGCGCAACCCGCTCGTCATTCCGATCGACGTGGCGGACATGTGGCAGAACGGGGACTCGACCTACAACGTGAACGTGCAGGAGTACGACATCATCTACGTGCCGCCGACGTTCCTGCAGCAGCTCGCGGACATCGTGTCCGCCATCATCATTCCCGTCGTCACTCCGTTGCGGACGATCTTCCAGACGATCTTCCTCGTCGAGAACGACGGTCGCATCGGCACCGGCCGCTATAGCCGCTTCTAGTCCGGATCCTCCATGTCCGTCGACGTCACTCCCACAGGTCAAGTTCAAGAGTTCGTGGCGGTGCTCCAGCGCCGCCGCTGGCAGATCATCCTGCCGGCGCTCTTCGTTCTGACCTTCGGCGCGGCGTTCGCGGTCGTCGTCCCGAAGAAGTACGTCGTCGAGACGCGCATCGAGCTCACCGAGACGCGCAACCCGCTCGACTACATCGGCAAGAACCCGCAGGACGGCTCGACGCTGCGCGAGGCGACGAACGTCCAAGAGCACGTCGTCAACTACGAGCGCATCAAGACGATCGTCTCGACCGAGCTGATCGAGTATTGGCCGGAGTACGAGCGCGCGGACCGCGCGACGCAGTACGAGATCCTGCGCAAGGTGATGGAGAACGTGTCCGTCACGCCGGTCGTCAAGTCGAAGAGCATCGGCTCGACGTTCGTCGACATCGACTACAAGGACATCGACGGCGATCGCGCGGTGGCGTTCCTCGAGCGCGTCAACACGTATTGGTTCGAGGAGATCCGCGCCCAGTCCGAAGCCGACCTCGCGACCGAGCGCGACGTGCTCGCCGAGGCCGAGCACGACGCGCGCGTCGAGTACAAGAACGCGAACGACGACTGGGGCAAGCTGTGCCGGCAGATGGGGCACAACCCGGCGATCGCGCCCGATTCGCGCGATCGCGGAAGCGGCGCGGCCGTCGACTTCATCTACGAGGCGCTGAAGGAATACCAGCGCAAGCAGCAGGACAACGAGGTCTCGCTCCTCAACGCCAGAAGCGAGCTGAAGAGCCACCAGGACGCGCTCGCGGTCGAGCCCGACACGGTGCGCCAGGTCCAGCTCCAGGAGGGCGCGAACTTCACCGAGCAGATCGCCGCGGCGGAGCAGGCGATCGAGGGCATCGAGGCCGAGCTCGCACGCATGACGCCGCGCGCGAAGGCGTACGAGCGCAACACGAAGCGGATCGAGCTCATCCAGAAGCGCATCGCCGGCTTGCGCGAGCGCGAGAAGGAAGCGACCCAGGTCGACGTGATCGTTCCGAACGAGAACAAGGAGCTCCTGCGCGGACAGGTGCGCGAAAAGGCCGCCGCGGTCGCGATGTTCGAGAACGAGCGCGAGCTGCTCAAGAGCAAGATCGACGAGTTCCAGGAGAAGGCGGACGGGCGCTCGAACGACTACCTGCTCCTGCAGGCGCTGTGGTCCGAGCGCACCGAGGCGGTCGAGAACCTGGCGGCCGCCACGCGCGAGCTACGTATGAAGGAGAGCGCGATCCTCCTGAACAAGGAGACCGCCGCGAGCGGGCTGCGCGTCACCATGGCGCCGACCAAGCCGGACGCGCCGTCCGAGCCGAGCGTCGTGCTGCTCGTCGCGTTCTCGCTCTTCGCCGGCCTCGCCCTGGGCATGGCGATCGCGCTCGTCTCCGAGTACGCGCGCAACTCCTACCGCACGGTGACGGACCTCGCCGCGGTGTTGACGGTTCCGGTGCTCGGCGCGATCACGGTCATCGTGACCGAGCGCGAAGCGCGCCGCGCGCTCTTGCGCCGCGCGGTCGTCGGCGTGTCGTCCGTCGTCATCCTCGCGAGCGTCGCGTCGATGGTCTACGTCTGGAGCGACGAGGACATGCAGGGCATGCTCCCGGTCTCGGTTCTGCAGGCGATCGAGAGCTTCCGCCTGAAGCTCATGTAGCGGTCCGGGCCTGCGCCAGCCATGCGCGACATCATCGTCTCTTTGATCATCGTCGGGCTCTTCCCGGCGTGCTTTCGGAGACCCTTCGTCGGGCTGTGCGTCTTCACGTGGCTCGCGTACATGCGCGTGCAGGACCTGACCTGGGGCTTCGCGAAGGGGCAGCGGTGGTCGTACTACGTGGCGATCCTGATGATGGCGGGGTACTTCCTCGGACGGAACCGCAAGCGCTTCTTCCGGCCGGACCCACGCTGCTACTTGATGATCGCGCTGTGCCTTTGGGTCGGCGTCGGCGTCGCGCTCTCGACCGGTTCGCACGGCAAGCAGGTCAACTCCTACCTCGAGTTCGTGAAGATCATCATGATCGCGCTCTTCACGACGGGCATGGTGCTGAACCGCGATCAGCTGCGGATCATCCTCTGGATCATCGCCTTGTCGCTCGGGTTCTACGGGGTGAAGACCGGCGTCGGCGGCATCGTCTCCGGCGGCGCCCCCGTGATCCGCGGTCCGGGCGGACTGCTCGCGGACAACAACGACTTCTCGATGGCGATGGCGATGGCGGTGCCGATGCTCTTCGAGCTCGGCTGGACCGAGCGTCGCCCCGAGCTGCGCAAGGCCTTCTGGTTCGCCGTGCCGCTGACCGTGCTGACCGTCGGGCTCACGCGCTCGCGCGGCGGGTTCCTCTCGGTCGTCGCCGCGATCGGCACGCTCGTGTGGCGCTCACGCAATCGCCTCATGGGCATCATGATCGGCCTCCTGATCGCGCTGGCCGCCTTCGCGGTCGCGCCGAAGGACTACAAGGAGCGGCTGGCGACGCTCAAGAATCCCACCGAGGAGGGCTCGGCGAACAGCCGTCTCGTCGCGTGGGGGATCGCAACGGAGATGGCGCTCGACAACCCGTACTTCGGCGTCGGGTTGACCAAGTTCCGACAGCACTACCACGACTACAGCGACAGCCCCGATCGCGCGGGCAAGAAGATCGTCGCGCACTCGAGCTACTTCCAGATCTGGGCGGAGTGCGGCACCGTCGCCCTGGTCATGTACGGCATCCTGGTGATCTCCGCCCTGTGGACCTGTTGGAAGGTGCGACGCATGGCGCGCGCGCGCTACTTCTCGAGCTGGATCATAAATTACGCGACGATGTTCGAGGCGTCGCTGTTCGCGTTCCTCGTCGGCGCGACGTTCCTGAACCGCGCGCACTTCGACCTGTTCTATCACTGGGTTTCACTCATCATCGCGTTCGGCTACATCGCGTACGACGAGATGAAGAACGAGTCGGCGCATCCCGTGCAGACCGGCGCGCGCGGAGCGGTCGAGAGACTCGAGCGCCCGGGCTTCCCTCGCACCGGGCAAGCGCGGCTCCCGGACCGCGCGTGGGGCGCCTGAGTCATGTGTGGTATCGCAGGTCTCGCGCTCTCCGATCCGAGCGCCCATCCGGATGAAGCGCTGCTCGCGCGCATGACGGACAGCATCGCGCACCGCGGACCGGACGATCGCACGCTCCACTGCGTCGGCCCGTTCGGCCTCGGCTTCCGTCGGCTGTCGATCATCGACCCCGCGGGCGGTCGGCAGCCGCTCTTCAACGAGGAACGCGACGTCGTCGTCATCATGAACGGCGAGCTCTACAACTTCCGCGAGCTGCGGGAAGAGCTCGTGGCCAAGGGGCATCGCTTCCGGACGGGGTCGGACGCCGAGGTGCTCGTGCACCTCTACGAAGAGCATGGGGAAGCGCTCGTCGACCGCTTGGTCGGCATGTACGCCTTCGCGCTGCTCGACGTGCGCGCCGGCAAGAACCGCATCGTGCTCGCGCGCGACCGGCTCGGCATCAAACCGCTGTACTGGACGTTCGGTCCCGAGGGGCTGGCCTTCGGCAGCGAAGCGAAGGTCGTGCTCGAGGCGGGCATGACGCCGCGCGAGCTCCGTCCCGAGGCGCTGCTCGACTACCTCGTGCAGGGCTACACCGGCGGCGCGAACTCGGCCTGGAGCGGAGTCCAACGGCTGCCGCCGTCCGGCGTCCTGGTGTTCGAGCCCGCAGCGGGCCGCCCGCCGCGCGTGGAGCGCACCTGGGACCTGCCGACGGACGCGCTCCGTCCGGCCGCCACGGATGAGGAGATCCTCGACCTCTTCGACACCGTCGTCTCCGATCGCTTGGTCGCCGACGTGCCGCTCGGCGCGTTCCTCTCGGGCGGCGTCGACAGCACCGCGGTCGTCACGAGCATGAAGCACGTCAGCGGCGCGGCGCCGATCGTGTGCTCGGTCGGCTTCGACGAGCGCTCGCACGACGAGCTCGACGTCGCGCGGCGCACGGCCGAGCGTCTCGGCGCCGTCCATCACACCGCGGTCCTGCGCGCGGACCCGGCGCTCGCGCTCGAGACGTTGCCCTGGCATTTCGACGAGCCGCTCGCCGATCCGTCGACGGTGCCGACCTACCTCGTCTCGAAGATGGCGCGCGAGCACGTCACCGTGGCGCTGTCGGGCGACGGCGGAGACGAGACCTTCGCGGGCTATCGACGCTACGTGCACGACGCCGCGGAGAATCGATTGCGCGCGCGCGTCGGACCGCTCGGTCGCGCGTTGGCGCGCGCGATCGGACCGCGCTATCCGAAGCTCGACTGGGCGCCGCGCTTCCTGCGTGGCCGCACGTTCTTGACCAACGTCGGCGACGATCCGGCGCGCGCTTACTTCCGCAGCGTGACGCGCATCGACCGCGGGGACGCGCTCGCGCTGCTGCATCCGGACGTCGTGCAGCGCCTCGGCGCGCACGACCCGTTCGACGCGTTCGCCGAGCACTACCGCCGTCCGGCGATCGACGACCCGCTCTACCGCGCGCAGTACGCCGACTTCCACACCTACCTGCCCGACCAGATCCTCGCGAAGGTCGATCGCGCGTCGATGGCGGTGTCGCTCGAGGCGCGCGTTCCGATTCTGGACCACCGCTTCGTCGAGCGCTTCGCCCCGCTCCCGGCGAGCGAGAAGATCCACGGCGGACGCGGCAAGCACGCGTTCCGTCGCGCGCTGCGCTCGCGCGTGCCGGGCGACGTGCTCGACGCCACCAAGCGCGGTTTCGACACGCCGCTCGCGGCGTGGATCCGCGGGCCGCTCGCCGCGCCGGTCGCGAGCGCGATCGAGGAGCTGCCGAAGGACTGGTTCCGCGTCGACGCGTTGCGCGCGGCGTACGACGAGCACCGCGCCGGCCGCCGCGACCACGGGCGCTTGCTGTGGAGCTTGCTCGTTCTGGAGGCATGGCGCGTGCGCCACGCCGTGCGAGGGCTCGAGGCGTGAGGATCGCCGTGCTGACCTCGCTGTATCCGGGACCGCCGCGTCCCTTCGAGGGGGTGTTCGCCGAGCGCCGTTGGGTCGGCATGCTCGAGCGCGGACACGACGTGTCTGTGACGCAGCCGTTGCCGCGCACTCCCGGGCCGCTGGCGCGCGGCAAGTGGGCCGAGATCCATCGCATGCCGGTCGCGGAGCAGCGGCGCGGGATCGCGGTCGAGCGACCGCGCTATCTCCACGTGCCGGGCTATCCGCGGCGCAACGCGCGCCTCTTCGCGCGCGTCGGCCTCGCGCGCATCCTGCGCACGCGGCCCGACGTCGTCGTGTGCGACTACGCCTGGCCGGCGGGACAGGCGGCGCTGCGCCTGCGCGCGGCCGGCGTGCCGTGTGTGATCAACGGGCGCGGTAGCGACGTGCTCGAGGTGGCGGGGGAGGCGGGGCTGGCCGCGGAGCTCGCGCAGTGTCTGGCTTCGGCCGGACACTGGTGCGCCGTCTCGCAGGACCTGATCGACGTGATGGACGGGCTCGGCGGCGACGCCGGACGCGGCGTGCTCGTTCCGAACGGCGTCGACCTCGAGCTGTTCCACCTGCGCGACCGCGCGACGGCGCGCGCGTCGCTCGACGTCTTCGCGGGTGCCGACGGTCCCGTCGTGCTCGTCGTCGGGCACCTGATCGAGCGCAAGGATCCGCTGCTCGCGCTCGATGCCTTCGCGCGCGGAGCGCCGGCGAACGCGCTCTGTTGCTTCGTCGGGCGCGGCGCGCTCGAGGCCGACCTGCGCGCGCGCGCCGACGAGCTCGGCGTCGCGGAGCGCGTGCGCTTCGCCGGCGAGCGCACGCCGGACGAGCTCGCGACGCTCTATGCCGCGGCCGATGCCCTGCTGCTCACCAGTCGCCGCGAAGGGCGTCCGAACGTGGTGCTCGAGGCGCTCGCGTCGGGGCTCCCCGTGCTCGCGACCGATGCCGGCGGGACGGCCGAGCTGCTGTCGCGCTGGAAGGCGGGCTCGCTCGCGCAGACGCGTGACGCCGCGCAGCTCGGTCGGATGCTGGCCGCGCTCCTCACCGCCGCTCCCGACCGCGAGGAGCTGCGCGCGTCCGTCGAGCATCTGTCCTGGGCGGCCAGTTTCGAGGCGCTCGAGCGTTGCATCGACGGCGCGATTCGCGAGGGTGCCCTGCGCACGTGAAGATCCTCTACCACCACCGCACGCAGGCCGACGACGGGCAGGCCGTGCACATCCGCGCGCTGATTCGCGCGTTCGCCTCGCTCGGGCACGAGGTCTTCGAGTCCGGGCTCGTCAAGCACGTGCGCGACGACGCCGACCCGCTCGACGAGCCCAGCGCGAACGGGCACAACGGCTCGCGCTGGGGGATGGTCACGCGCATGCCGCGCTTCCTGCGCGAGCTCGCCGAGTACGGCTACAACGGAATCGCGCGCCATCGCGTGATGCGCGACGCCGCGCGGTTCGAACCCGACTTCCTGTACGAGCGCTACGCTTTCGCCAACGCGGCGGGCGTCATGGCGTCGCGCAGGTTGCGCCTTCCGATGGTGCTGGAAGTGAACTCGCCGATGGTGCTCGAGCTCGAGCGCACGCGCGGCCTTTCGTTTCCCGGTTTGGCGCGGCGCCTCGAGAGCTACATCTTCGAAGGCGCCGAGCGCGTGTGCGTCGTGAGCGGCGTGCTGCGCGACATGCTGGTGGAGATGGGGGTGCCGGCCGAACGCTTGCTCGTGACTCCGAACGGTGTGCACCTCGAGGACTACCGCTACGGCGACCGCGCGGAGGTGCGGCGCGTGGCGCGTGCGGCGCTCGGTCTCCCGGACGAGGCGTCGGGCGAGGTCGTCATCGGTTTCGTCGGCTACTACCGCGACTGGCATCGGCTCGACGTGGTGCTCGAGGCGATGGCCGAGCGCGCGCTCGAACGCTCGCGTTTGGTCTTGATCGGAGCGGGGCCCGCGCGTGACGAGCTCGAGGCGCAGGCCGTGCGGCTCGGGCTGCGCGAGCGCGTGCACTTCGCCGGCACGCATGCGCACGAGCGCATCCCGCGCCTGCTGCCCGCCTTCGACATCGCCGTCGTTCCCGCGATCAACCCGTATGCCTCGCCGCTCAAGCTGCACGAGTACATGGCCGCGTCGCTCCCGACCGTGGCGCCGGACCAGGAAAACCTGCGCGAGGTGCTGACGCACGGCGTCGACGCGCTGCTCGTCGAGCCGGGCGACCCGGATCGGATGGCGGCGGCGGTGCTCGAGCTCGCCGGCGATCCAGAGTTGCGCGAGCGGCTGGGGCGCGCCGCGCGTGCGCGCGTGGAGGAAGCGGACCTGACGTGGGAGGGCAACGCGCGGCGCGTGCTCGACGCCGTCGGCCAGATCACCGGAGGTGTGCGATGAGTCGGCTGCTGCACGCGCTCTCGTTCGACGTCGAAGAGTACTTCCACGTCGCGAACCTGCGCGGCCGCTTCGCGCGCGACGACTGGGACGACGTGCCTTCGCGCATCGACGTCGGAATGGACGCGATCCTCGAGGTGCTCGACCGCCGCGACGTGCGCGCGACGTTCTTCTTCCTCGGCTGGATGGCCGAGCGCTTCCCGGCGCTCGTGAAGCGCTGCGTCGACGGCGGGCACGAGATCGCGAGCCACGGCTACGAGCACCTGTTCCTGAGCGACCAGTCGCCCGAGCTGCTCGACGCCGACCTCGCGCGCACCGAGGAAGCGCTGATGGCCGCCGGCGCGCCGCGCCCGATCGGTTTCCGCGCTTCGACCTTCACGCTGACGCGCGAGACGTGGTGGGCGTTCGACGTGCTGGTCCGCCGCGGGTACCGCTACGACTCGAGCGTGCACCCCGTGCGCCACCCCGTCTACGGCGTCCCGGACTTCGAGCCCGGCATCAGCCGCGTCGAGACGGCCGACGGGAGCATCGTCGAGTTCCCCGTCGCGACGTGGCCCCTGTTCGGTCGCAACCTGCCCATGGGCGGCGGCGGGTACTTCCGCCTCCTGCCGGGACCGGTCACGCGCGCGGCGCTCGGTTCGCTCGAGCGGCGCGGTCGGCGGGCCGCGGTGTACCTGCACCCGTGGGAGTTCGATCCCGAGCAGCCGCGCCAGCCCGCGCCGCTGCTCAAGCGCTTCCGCCACTACGTCGGACTGAGGCAGACGCTTCCCCGGCTCGACCGCATGCTGCGCGACTTCCGCTTCGGAACGATGCGCGCGGCGCTCGAGGACTCCGGCGACCTGAGGGGTTAGCAGGCCGTGGCGACACTCACGCTGTCGTCGGAGCAGATGTCGACGTTCTGCGGGCGAAGCACTTTCGCACAGCCAGCTAGCCCGGGTTATTCATGAGGCTTTGCCGAGATCGACGCGGATGTGCGTCAGATCAGCGCTTCGCGACCGAAGCGCGTGGAGGCGACCTTGACGGGTCGTCGAACCCGGTGAGGAAGGGAAGCGTTGATCTGGCGCGCAGCTGCGTCGATCTCGGTGAAGGCTCATGAATGATCCGGGCTAGCGTCACGGGGGGGG
>JAJDEV010000018.1 GCA_029259605.1 Planctomycetota bacterium
ACGCCCGCGCGAAGTGCGGCCAGCGGACAACACGGGAGCACCCACGCCGGGCGAAGCCCGGCGTGCGCCGCGGCAAGCTCCCCACGCGTCGGCGGTCACGCCCGCGCGTGGTGCGGCCAGCGCGAAAGCACGGGCGCACACGCGCTGGCCGAAGCCCGCGGGCGCCGGCGGGCAACGCCGTACGCAGATCCGGTGGGTTGCTCCGGGTCGGCAACGCACCGTGCTTCCGCCCTCCGTGCTCCCCCATCACGCGCGGGCGTGAGCGCCCACGCGCGTACTCCCATGGCGGCGCGCTTCCGCACCACGCACCAGGCTTCGCCTGAGCGCGCGCGCTCCCGCACGAGCTGGTCGCTGGCGCAACAGCATGTGAGAGTCTCCGGCACTTCCACCGGCGACAACGTCCGGTTCGGGGACTCGGGCACGTCCCCACCGATGACGCGCGGCGCTAGCGCGCCGCTGCGGGACAGGCTCGCTTCGCTCGCGTCCCGCCGGCCGCAGGCGCCCGTTTAACGCGCGGCGCGAGGCGCGCCGCTGCAACACAGGCTCGCTGCGCTCGCGTGTTGCGAGCCGCGGCCGCTACCGATTCACGCGCGGGGCTTCGCCCCGCTGCACGGCATGCGCCGCTTCGCGGCGCGCCATGCGGAGGCTCCGCGCAACCGGCCGACTCGTCCCTCGGTCCGTTGCGCCACGCGAGCGAAGCTCGCCGTGCCCTACGGCCGGACGGGCTCGTCGCTCGGCGCCGCGTCCTCGCCGCTGGCAGCTGCCTCGGCGGGCAGCATCAAGTCCTCCGCCCCCGCTCCCTCGAAGATGCGCTCGAGTTCCGCGCGCAGCTCGTGGGCGCGTTCGGGGGTCAGCTCGAAGACCTTCACGCGCAGCGCTTCGTCGCGTCGCGGGCGCCGCAGGATCATCCACTCGGCGTCTTCGGTGCGCTTGACGCGCACGAGCTTGACGCGCTTCTTCCGCATCAGGAGCAGGGAGAGGAGGTAGCGCAGCTCGACCAGGCGCGGCTCTTCGCGGCCCTCGAGCGCGAGGAAGAGGCGCTCGACGGACTCGAAGTCGACCGCCAGGCCGCGCTTGGCCTTGACGACGCGCCGGGTGCGCCAGAAGACGACGTCCTCGGGGACCTCCTCTTCGGCTTCGAAGCACGCCACGCAGCGGTCCTCGCGCCCGAACGAGTCCTCGTCGACGAGGAGCAGGGAGAAGTGCGCCTCGCCATCTTCGAACACGCGCTCGCAGCGCACACAGCCCGCCTCGCGGCCTTGGATCTTCCAGTCGGTCACGGGCGCAGTATACGGGCCGCGGGGCCCGTCAGCCCGCGTAGATCGCTTCCAACCGGTCGACGATCTCCTCGAGCGTGGGCACCTGCGGGCGGCCGCTCGCGAGGCGGTCGTAGCACGCCGGATCCGCGGCCAGGCGGCGCAGCTGGGCGGCGAGGCCGGCGTCGTCTCCGCGCGGGAACGTCAGCCCGCTGACGTCGTGCTCGACCGACTCGCGCATCCCGCCCAGGTCCGTGGTGACGACAGGCAACCCGTTGCGGAAGGCCTCCTGGATCGTGATCGGCATGTTCTCGACCCAGATCGACGGGACGACGAGCACGTCCACCGTGGCGAGGATCGCGTCGATGCGCGGCGGCTCGAACGGACCGTGGAACGTGATCGGCAGCCCCTCCGCATCGCGACGCAGCTCGGCGACGTAGTCCGGAAACCAGTCCGTGTGCCCGTGCACGTGCAGCTCGGCGGGAACGCCGCGCAGGTGGTCGAACGCGCGCACCAGGACGTGCACGCCCTTGGTGCGGTAGATCCCGCCGACGTAGCCGACGCGCAGCGGGCGCGACGCGTCGCGCGTGCGCGGCGCGCGCAGCGGTCCGGGATAGCCGGCCTTGAGCACGCTGCATTCGTCGGCGCGCAGGAAGCCGGCGCGCGCGAACTCCTGCGCGAGGAAGTGCGACGGCGAGATGACGTGGTCGGCGTGCGCGAGGTCGGCGCGATGCTGCTCGAAGCGCGTGCGGCACACGCGCGCCCAAAGCGCGTCCGATTCCGCTTCGCCCCCCCACCGCTCGGCGAGCAGCGGATGCCGCCGGATGCAGTTCGTGCACGACGCGTCGTGGGCGCCGGTGCACAGCTCGCCGTCCGTGCGCATGAGCGTCGCCGCGTCGCACAGCAGGTGATAGTCGTGGAGCGTGACGACGACGCGCGCACCCGCGGCCCGCGCCGCGGAAATCGCGCGCGAACCCCAGATCGCGAGGTGATGGAAATGCACGACGTCGGGTCGCAGCGCGGCGAGCTGCGCTTCGAAGACCGCGAGCGAGCGCTGCTCCTCGAACGTCTCGCGCACGTCCGCGTACTCGCGTTGGTGCACGACCTCGATCGTTTGCACGCCATCCATCTCGCCGCGCCGAACGGTGCCCGCTTCGACGGAGAGGTCGCGCTCGGTGAACAACGAAGTGACGTCGTGCCCGCGGCGCGCGAGCTCGGCGGCGGACTGGTGGGCGTGGACCTCGGAGCCGCCCTTGTGGAGCGGCAGGTAGTCGTGCAGCGCGATCAGGATCTTCACTGGAAGCCGAGCTCCTCGGCGGTGCGTTTCTTCAGACTCTCGTCCCACTCCTCCTCGGCCGCGATGCGCATGCGCGCGCGCCACCACTCGACGCTCGGCGGTTCGGGCGGACCGAGCGCGATCACCTCGCGATACACGTCGAGCATGGCGTCGACGTGCTGCGCCGACGACGGCGCGACGTCGGCGAGCGAGGGCATGCGCTCCCGCACACGCTCGAGCTCCTCCGGATCGGCGCGCAGGCGTTCGAGCAGAGCGGCGAGCGAGGCCGCGCTGCGCGGCTCGTAGAACAGCGCGCCGCGTCCCTCGGCCATGCGCTCGGCGTACGCGCCGGCGCGCGGCAAGAGCAGCGGCACGCCCAGCGCGACCGCCTCGTCGAGGACGAGCCCCCACGACTCGTGCGCGCGCGTCCCGCTGACCATCGCGTCGACGTCGGTGACGGGATGCGTTCCAAGCGCGTCGACGTCGTACGCGCCGTGAAAGGTGACGTCGAGGCCCTTCGCGCTCTCGCGCAGGCGCGCCGCGAACTCGGCGTCCGGCTCGCCGCCGGCGATGCGCAGCGTCACCGCCTGCGGATCCGGAAGCATGCGGAGCGCGTCGACGAGCAGGTCTTGGCCCTTGAGCGCACCGACGTGGCCCCAGGCGCCGAGCGTCAGCCGCCCCGGCGTACGCGTGCGCTTGCCGCGCGGTGCGAGCGCGAGGTCGCGACCGTGCGGCACGACGCGCACGTTCACGCTGTCCTTCGGAACCGCGAGGAAGCGCTCGACCGCCGCCGCGTGCGCCGCGCATGGAACGACCACGGCGCGCGCGGTCTCGAGTTCGCGCACGAGCTCGCCCCGGTGCTCGGCGAGCGCGAGGAACTGGTTCTCCATCGAGACCCACGGCGTGCGCGGCGGAACGAGCGCGGCGCACGAGAGACACGGGCTCGGACCGAGCGGCACCTCGCAGAACTCCTTGGTGTCCGGCCGGACACGGAACGTGACGAGGCACGTGGTCCACAGATCGTGCAGCGTGAGCGTGGCGGGAATCCGCGCCGCCGCGGCGACGTGCACCAGGTCGCGTGACAGCCGAATCCAATGATTCACGTGCACGACGTCGGGACGCTCGCGCTCGAGGATCTGCGCGAACACCTCGGCGACGCGCGCCGACGAGCTCTTTTGCCAGTGATCGAAGTAGAGGTCGGCGCGGTGGATCCGCAACACGCGGATGTCGCCGTCGCGCTCCTCGCTCGTGCGGAAGCCTTGCTCGTGCTGCATCGAACCGGCGACCACGAAGACATCGACGCCGCGCGCCGCGAGCCCGCGCGCGAGGTTCTGTACGGCGACCTCGGTGCCGCCGACGAGCTCGGGCGGATAGCCGTGTGCGACGAGGCAGACCTTCACGCGTCGCGCTCCATCTCGGACCGATAGCGCTCGATCATCAGGTCGGCGCACTCGCTCATGCGCGGCGTCGGGCGGTCGCCGTAGTCGAGCGTCGCGAGCCGCGCGGCGTCGTCGATGATGCCCTCGAGCAAACGTGCGAGCGCGCCCGCGTCGCCCGCCGGAAAGCGCCAACCGTGGCGCCCTTCTTCGACGAGTTCGGCCATCCCGCCGAGATCGGAAACGAGCGCCGGCGTGCGCGTCGCGCGCGCCTCGAGCAGCGTGAGCGGCGCGTTCTCGAACCAAACGCTCGGAACGACGAGCACATCGATCTCGCGCCACGCGCCCGGCACGTCGGCGCGCGCCAGGCCGCCCGGCATCGCGACACCGAGCTCGCTCGCGCGCGCGGCCAGGCCCTCGACGTAGTCGGGGACGTGGTGCGTCGGACCGTACAGCGTCAGCCGCGCCCGCGCGCGCTGCGCCGCGGGTAGCCGCTCCCACGCGTCGAGCACGACGTGCGGCGCCTTGTGCGGGGCGAGCGTTCCGAGGAACGCGATGCGCAGCTCACCGTTCTCGGATGGAGTCCGCTGGAAGCCGTCGTAGGCGCCGACTTCGATGCCGTTCGGGACGTGCTCGATGCGCTCCTCGGGCACGCCCCAGTCGACGAAGCGTCGGCGCAGGAACAGGCTCGGGGCGAAGAAGCGGCGCACGAGCGGCACGAGGCGCGCCTGGATCGCCGCGTCGCGCTGCGCGGCGAGCGCCGCGAACCGCCGCGCTTCGTCCGCGGGCGGCGCGCCGCCCGCGCTCCCCCCCACCACCGCCGCCGCGCTGCGCACGACGCCCTCGAGATTGATGCCACTCACCGAACGCACGCCCGCGACGACGCGCGCCGCGCCGCGCTCGAGAGGCGTTTGCTTGAACTTGAGTTGCGCGAGGCACGTGCCGCAGCGTTCGAAGTCGACGTCGTAGCAGATCGAGCCGTCCGCGTGGATCAGCTGTCCGAAGCGCGCGCACGTCAGCCAGAAGTCGTGCAGCGAATACACCACCGGGATTCCGCGCCGGTGAGCCTCCTCGACGCAGCCGATCGACAGATACAAGAGGTGCATGACGTGCACGACGTCCGGTCGAACGCGGTCGAGCACGCGCGCGAACGCCGCTTCGGCCGGCGGCCAGTCCCACGTCTCCGCGAACTCGTCGTAGAACAGGTTGTTGACCAGCTCGTGCACGCGCATACCGTCCCACTCGCGCTCGTCGAGCGAGAGGTGCTTGCGCGCGATGTCCTTCTCGGTCGTGAAGAGCTCGACCTCGACCCCGCGCGCGCGCAGCTTGCGCGAGAGCTCGGCGGTGTAGATCTCGGTTCCCGACGGGTGGTTCGGGAGGTAGTCGTGGCTGACGAAGAGGACGCGCATCGCGGCTACTGTGTCATCCCGCCAAGCGACGCGCGACTGTCCACCACGCACGCAAGGTGCGATCGAGGCACGCCGCGGCGAAGCGACCGAACCCAGACTCGACGAGTGACGGCGAGAACGTCAGCGGACCACCGACGAGCAGCTCGCGGTCGGGCACGCGACGCTGACGCTGGATCGCGCGCCGGCTGCGCAGCACGCCGCGCAGACTGCGGAAGAAGTCGAGCTTGCCGCGCACGTGTGCGCCGATCAGGCCCTGCTTCGTGACGAACGCGAGCCAGGCGCACTCATACACGAGGAGGCCCGGCAACGCGGCGAAGAGCGTGCGCGCCGCATAGCACTTGCCGAGGATGCGCCAGCGATTGCGCGAGTGCAGCCGGGCGCGGCGCTCGGGATACCCGCCGCCGCGAAACGACAGTCCCGCCGTGCCGCCGCGGTGCAGCACGAGCGCGTCCTCGACGGACAACAGACGCCGGCCGAACAGCTTCAGGCGATACGCGAGCTCGAAGTCCTCGGCCAGGTAGAAGAAGTCCTCGTCGTAGCCGCCGGCGGCCAGCACCGCGTCGCGATCCATCAGCGCGCAGATCCCGATCAGCGTGTCCGCCTCGACCACACCCTCGCCCTCGGCCTCGGCCAACGGGCGGTAGAAGTTGCGCAGCGACAACAACCCGACGTAGTGGAACGCGCCGCCGTCGTAGTGCACGCGCTCGGGCTCGTCGAAGAGGACGCTGCGCACCTGCGCGATCGTCGCGCCCGCGTCCGCCTCGAGCGCGGCGCGCAGCTTCGGAACGACCCCGTCGGTCAGCACGGCGTCGTTGTCCACGGCGAGGACGAAGCGGTGCTTGGCCGCGCGCATGCCCGCGTTGCGCGCGACGCACGGCCCGCCGTTGCGCTCGAGCTCGAGGAAGCGCACGTCCGGAAAGGCCTCGCGCGCGCGCTCGATGCTGTCGTCCGTCGACGCGTCGTCGACGACGAGGATCTCGTCCACGCCCTCCTGGACGGCGATCGACCGCAGGCAGTCGATCAGGTACGCGGCGCCGTTGTAGTTGCAGACGACGGCGGAGATGCCCTCGACGCGACGGCCCTGCTTGGTGCGGTGCGTGCTCACGCGCGCGGGATCATAGCGGACCCCTTCCTCGAATGCCGGGCTCGACCTGCTCGCATGCGAGCGGGGAGCTACGCGCTCCGGCGCGCGGACAGGGGGCGCCGCGCGAAGTCGACCGCCTCGCCCGGGAGCATGACGGTGAGCTCGAACGGATCGAACTCGGCCAGCCGCCCGCGCGCGTGTCCGACGAGCAGCTCGCTGCCCTCGACGTAGTCGAGCTTCGGACGCACGTCGGCGCGCACGCCCTGGCACCCGCTGAAGCGCATGCTGACCGCGCCGTTCGACTCCTCGCGCACGAGCGCGTCGATCGTCCGCGTCATCGCCATGCCAAGCTCGAAGATCGCGTCGTGCAGGAACGCATCCGGGCGCGCGACGCGCCGATTCTCGAGCACGAGCTGCTGCGGGAGCATGAGCAGGTACGACGCGAGCGACGTCACTTCGTGCACCGGGAAGAGCACGCACCCCTCGGCGCCCTCGCCTCCGAACGCGACCTCGAAGCGGAACGAGATGTGGGCACAACCGGCACCGGCGATGCGCGCCGTGGCGCGCTCGGTCTCGGCGCCGGTGAACTCCAGCGGCACGTCGACGAGCGCGCCGACGCGCTCGCCGATTCGTTCGACGATACGGCGCACCAGCGCGTCGTCGGCGGCGGACTCGAGAGCCATGGGATTCCTCTCGGACGATCGCGCGTCGATCTGTCGCGCTTCGGCCGATTTCCTGCGGCGCGGCGCAGGAACCCCTGCCGCGCGCCTCGAGCCGGTCGATTAGCATGCCCGCATGCCCCACTCCTCACCGTCGAAGCTGCCCGTCGCCATCGCGCAGATCGCGCCCGTCGTCCTCGATCGCGACGCGACGCTCGCGAAGATCGTCGCCCGCATCGAAGAGGCCGCCGGCGCGGGAGCGCGGCTCGTCGTCTTCGGCGAAGCGCTCGTCCCGTGCTATCCGATGTGGACCGAGCGCACGGACGGCGCGCGCTTCGACAGCGCGGATCAGAAAGAGCTGCACGCGCGCTACCTGTCCCAGGCCGTGGACGTCGAGGCAGGCGACCTCGCCGCCGTGTGCGAGGTCGCGCGCGCGCGGGAAATCGCCGTGTCGCTGAGCGTGATCGAGCGGCCGGCCGCGCGCGGCATGAGCCTCTACTGCGCGAGCGTCTTCGTGTCGGCGCGCGGCGCGATCGAGTCGGTGCACCGCAAGCTCGTGCCGACCTACGAGGAGCGCCTGAGCTGGGCGCCGGGCGACGGACACGGACTCGTGACGCACGCGCTGCCGCCGTTCACCGTCGGCGCGCTGAACTGCTGGGAGAACTGGATGCCGCTCGCGCGCGCCGCGCTCTACGCCGGCGGCGAGAACCTGCACATCGCCCACTGGCCCGGCAACGAACGCAACACGCGCGACATCACGCCGTTCCTCGCGCGCGAGGGACGCTCGTACTGCCTGTCCGTGTCGGGCCTCTTACGCGAGACCGACTTCCCCGCGGATGTCCCGCTGCGCGACACGATCGCGCCCGAGCCGGGCGCGACGCTGTTCAACGGCGGCTCGTGCATCGCGGGTCCGGACGGCAAGTGGGTGATCGAGCCGTTCACGGACGAGGAGGACGTGCGCTTCGCAGAGCTCGACTTCGATCTCGTGCGTCGCGAGCGCCAGAACTTCGACCCGACCGGCCACTACTCGCGCCCGGACGTGCTGCGCCTCACCGTGGATCGGCGCCGCCAGTCTGCGGCCGAGTTCCTCGACGGGGAGCGTGGGTGAAGCGCGCACCGGACCCCGCGTGAGGAAGAACGCGCGCGGCGTCGACTCGCGCGCGGCGAAACGCGATAGAATCCAGGCCATGGGGCACCGGCGTTCTCTCGCGCGCTGCGCGCTCGCAGCAACTGCGCTCCTCGTGAGCTTCGCGCCCACGACACCGTCGGGCGCCGTCGCATCCGTCACGCTCACCGGCCCCACCGAGATCGCGCTCGGCGGAACGGTCCAGCTCGTGATCGACGCGTCGCCGCCCGGCGGGAGCCTGTCCGTCACGCTCGAGCCGCTGCGTCTGGGCGCGACCGGCGCGCAGCGCACCAAGCTCGCCGCGCCGCCGGTGACATTCCGCGTCGACGGCGAGCGCATCACGCTCACCGCGCTCGAGACGAGCGCCGGCGTCGGCGACGTCGTGCTGCGCGCCGACTATCGCCAGGGCGGAATGCTCGCGCGGGCGCGCGTCGCGCTCACGGTGGTCGAGGGGAACGCGACCGCCTATCGGCCGCAGTTCGGCGCGGGCTATGCGCCGCTCCCGCGGCTCGCCGTGCCGGACCACCTGGAGACGCATGCCACGCGCGGCCCGGGCATTCGCGTGCACGGCGCGGGCGAAACGGATCCGTCGAGCGAGGACGACCTGATCGAGGTCGAGCTCTCCGTGTCGCACGCGTCGTTCGAGTACGCGCTGCGCCGTTCGAGCGCCGCGCTCGCGGTGTGGACGACGCGCAACAAGGTGCCGGGCACGCAACTCGCGTTCACCGGCAACGTGACGCAGGGCTTCGCGCTCCCCGGCGGGACGCGCACGGCGTGGGTCGAATGGACCGGCGCACACGGAACCGCGGAGTTGTCGCTCGAACCGGCGGGATCCGCGACGCCCGTCGACCGCGTCCGGTTCCACACGTTCCACAGCATCGTGATGGCGCTCGGCGGTGAGAGTCAGGTGCCGAGCGATCCCGTGGACCCGAACCACGGCACGTTCGTCGTCGGGCTCGCGCTGTATGCGAACGGCTACGACGTCTTCCTTTACGACGAGGACAACGTCAGCCCGACCGGCGCCGGCTCGATCTACGACGAGATCGTCAACGCGATCCAACACCGCGGTGTCGAGCAGGTCGTGAGCTTCGGCTACAGCCACGGCGGCGGATCGACCTACGACCTCGCGGACCGGCTCGACGCGAACCGCGGTTCGATCGGCACGTTCTCGATCCCGTTCACGTCGTACGTCGACAGCGTCGAGAACGACTCGGACACGGACACCGCCATGGAGCTGCGCTACCCGCCGAGCTCGCTCTACCACGCGAACCACTACCAACACGGCTCGTTCTTCGAGGACCTCGGACTCGACGGCGGACCCGTTCCCGGCTCCGATCCGCCGCCGACCGGACTCGACGTCGAAACGACGCCGTGGGGCGCGAGCGCGACGCACTTCCTGGTCGACGACTATCAACAGGTCACCGACTTCATTGCAGCGAACCTCGATGTGAGGGTGACACGATGAGCACGTTCCTGATCGCTGCGCTCGCCACGCTCGCGCCGCTCGCGCAGGACGCTGAGCGCGAAGCCTACGAGCCGCGGCTCGATGCCGACGTCCAGCGGGTCATCCACACCTGCGTGCACGCCGCCACGCCCGCCGAACGCGACGCGACCCTCATCGAGCTCGGCACCCTCGCGCGGAACGACGCGCCCGCCCTCGTCACCCAGCTCTTCCTCTATTCGGAAGCCGCGACCACGACGCGCGACGGCATGGCCTTCGGCCTGCTGCGCGAGCCCCTCGCCCTGCGCGACGCGGACCTGCTCGCCGCGCTGATCCCCGTGTTCGAATCGTCCAAGCCCGATCTTCGCCGTGGCGCCGCGGGCGCGCTCAGCGAGTTCGAAGGCGCCGACGCCCGCACCCCGCCCGACTTCGGCGTGTACCGCGCCTGGGTGACCGAAGGCCGCCTGCGCGCCGGCTTCGCACGCCACCTCTTCACGACCAGCCCGGCGGCGGCGCTGACGCTGCTCGAGAGCGTGCAGGGCGCGCAGACCGAGTCGAAGTCGAACGAGCTATCGTCCGCGCGCCGCGCCCTCGAGGCATGGCAAGACCGCGAACGCCGCGGCGTCGCGAGCAGCGGCGCCAAGCACGTCCTGCTCACCCACCTCGACACGCTCCGCACCCACGACGCCTGGTGGGCACGCGCGTTCGTGGCCGCCGTCCTGATCGAGCACCCGCCCCTCTCGCGCGCGGGTTGGCTCGCGAAGCTGCAGACCGACAAGCATCGCCTCGTGCGCGCGATCACTGCGCCCTAGGAAGCCCCTCGACCTGGGGCTCGCACGCCCAACCATGGACGACCCCAGTCAGATCCGATCGTTGCTCGAGGAGATCCGCAACCTCCAGCAAGAGCACCTCGCCCTGTACTGACAGCAGGCCGAACGTTCGATTCAGGTCGCGCGGCAGCGGGCGTTCGGCAGCCTGTACAAGCGCGTGCTGGTCATCACCGTTCTCGTCATCGCCGCGCTGATCGCAGTCGTCGCGCTCGCGTAGGCGACGCCCTGCAACGCATCGCGGGCGGGCGGGATCGAAGCTCGCAGGCAGAGCAGTGCTCGCTCACTCCTCGCCGCTCCCGAGGACGTCCGTGGCTGGCGCGGGCGCGCGATCCGGCGGGCGACTCCCGAGAATCCCGCGCCGGACTTGCATCGCGGCGGGGCTACGTGCATCCTTTGGACTCCAACATGAGCACCCCCGTCCACACCCGCATCGCCGACGCGCTCGCACGCGTCGGGTCCCTGGTGCGCTACCAAGAGAACCAGCGGACCCTGGCCGAGGGGCTCTCCCCTCTTCAGGCGCGGGCGTTGATCGTCATTCGGCGTCGCAAGGGCATCCGGGTCGGGGCGCTCGCGAAGGAGCTGCTCGTCACCTACGGGACGCTCAGCGCCGCGGTCTCCTCGCTCGAGGAGAAGGCGCTCGTCACGAAGTACGTGGATCCCGAGGAGCACCGTGCGGTCAACCTGGAGCTGACGCGCAAGGGCGCGGCGCTCGCCCGGCGCGCCGAGGGTTGGGCCGGTGAGCTGCTCGCAGCCCCGGTGGCCGACATGGGTCAGGACGAGACCGGGACGCTGCTCGCCTCGCTGCTCGAACTCATTCGGGCCTTCGAGCGCCAGGGGGCGATCGCCGAAGCGCGCATGTGCTTCACGTGCCGTTACTTCGACCCCGAGGGCGGGCGCGGCGCGCGGCCGCACTACTGCAACCTGCTCGAGGAGCCGATCGGCAACGCCGACCTGCAGATCGACTGTCCCGACCACGAGCCCGCGAGCGCCGCGCGTCTGAATGATCCGGGCTAGACGTCCATCCCACCGATCCAGTGTTTTTCTGTCCGTTCATTTTGGACTCCAACATCAACAACAGCCCCACCCCCCCTCGATGAAGAACTCGCTCGCCTACTCGCTCCTGGCGACGGCCGCCCTCGGTTTGCTCGCCTCGACCGCCACCTCACACGACACCCCCGAACAGGACGACTCCCCCATGCACGGCTACGCCTACGGAAACCCCGCTCTCGAAGCCTCCCCCGTATCCCTCGAGCAACTGCGCGAGCTCCAGACCTCGCTCCTCTTCGGCGAGGACGACGTCGCGGCGCTCCGGATGTCGCTCGAAGTCCTGCGGCCCCAGGTCGACGACATCCTCGACGTCTGGTACGGCTTCGTCGGATCCACGCCCCACCTGCTGGCCTACTTCAGCGACCCCGCGACGGGCGAGCCGGACGGCGACTACCTGGCCGCGGTGCGCAAGCGCTTCGGAGCCTGGGTGCTCGACACGGCCAAGGCCGAGTACGACGAAGCGTGGCTCGCGTGGCAGCACGAGATCGGCCTGCGTCACCACACGACCAAGAAGAACCTCACCGACGGCGGAAGGGGCCCGTCGATCGTCCACTTCAGCCACATGGTCGCGCTGACGATTCCGGTGACCACGACCCTGAAGCCGTTCCTCGAGAAGGGGGGCCACACGCCCGAGGAGGTCGAGCGCATGCACCAAGCCTGGATCAAGTCGGTGCTCCTCCAGACAATCCTGTGGAGCCACCCCTACATCAAAGACGGGGAGTTCTAAGCATGCATGCCGAAGTAGGACAGCTGCTGCCCGAGTGGTCCGTGGAGCGCTGGTTCCACCACGAGGGCGAGCTCCGGCTCGAGGACTTGCGCGGCCGCGTCGTCGCCATCGAGGCCTTCCAGATGTTGTGTCCGGGCTGCGTGTCCCACGGCCTCCCGCTCGCCCAGCGGATCCGCGAGACGTTCGCGAAGGACGACGTCGCCGTCATCGGACTGCACACCGTCTTCGAGCACCACGACGCGATGCCCCCCCATGCGCTCGAGGTGTTCCTGAGCGAGTACCGCATCCAGTTCCCCGTCGGCGTCGACCTGCCCTCATCGGGAGGCACGCCGGAGACGATGGGCCGCTACGCCCTGCGCGGCACGCCGAGCCTTCTGCTCGTCGATCGCGAGGGCCGCCTGCGGGCGCACCACTTCGGCGCGGTTCCCGACCTGCGCATCGGCGCGGAGATCGCCTCGCTGCTCGGAGACTCGACGCCGGGGCACTCGGATCGCACCGAGCCGCCGACGGCGGAGGCGTGCGGGGTCGAAGGCTGCGTGTGAGGGCGAGCTCGATCGGGTGCGATCCGCGCGCGGGTCGCACCCGGCATTCCCGTCGACCGGGCGACTACCAGCGATACAACGCCGACGCCCACGACAGCCCCGAGCCGAACGTGCACGACAGCACCAGCATCCCCGGCTTCAACCGGCCCGACTCGACCGCGACGCTGAGGCCGAGCGGGACCGTGGCGCCGGTCGTGTTGCCGTAGTCCTGGACCGTGCAGAACATCTTCTCCATCGGCACGCCCATCAGCTCGGCGTACTCGACGTTCATGCGCATGTTCGTCTGGTGGATGACGTAGAGGTCGACGTCGTCCGGCGTGTAGCCGTGGGCGTCGAGCGCTTCGCGTGACACGGACGGCAGCACGTCGAGGCAGATCGTGTAGAGCTCGCGGCCGAGCATCTGCGGGTGCGACGCGGGCTCGTCGGTCAGCATCGGGTCGATGAAGCTGTCGTTCATCGTGCCCGGGTGCTGCCACAGCAGGTGGTCGAGCTTGCAGCCGTCGGAGTGCAGGTGCGTCGAGAGGACGAAGGACTCGCGCGAGGCGTCGGAGTCGTCCTCGACCTCCGTGGCGGAGACGATGACCGCGCCGGCGCCGTCACCGAAGAGCGTCGTCACCTTGCGGCCGCGCGGCGACATGTCGAGCAGCTTGGACTGCATCTCGGCGCCGACGAGCAGGATGTTCTGGTGCTCGCCCGCGCGGATGTAGAGGTCCGCGATCGACAGGCCGTAGAGGAAGCCCGAGCACTGCTGGCGCACGTCGACGGTCGGGATCCCCGGCAGGTCGAGCAGGCGCTGCAGGAAGCAACCCGAGCCCGGCGCCGCGGCGTCCGGACTCAGCGTCGCGAACACGATCATGTCGATGTCCGACTTGTCGAGCCCCGCCGACGTCAGCGCGCCGCGCGTCGCCTCGTACGCGAGGTCCGACGTCCCGAGCGACTTGTCCGTGTTCCAGAAGCGCTGCAGGATCCCGGTGCGCCGCTCGATCGAACGCGCGCTGATCTCGAGCGGTCCCTCGAGGTCCGCGTTCGTCACGCGGTTCGGCGGCACGTAGTGGCCGACGCCGGTAATCTTGGAGCGACGAACGGTGGTCTTGGAACGCGACATGGGGAGGGAGTGTCGTCGACCTCGGCGGCGGCGCGACTGGAGCGCTAACCGAGCGGAAGCTCGAAGTCCTCGGCCGTCACCGGGGCGCGGCGCTTCAGGCAGTACGGCAGGTTGTAGACGATCGAGCACGCGGCCTTGAAGAGCACCCAGAGCGAGCCCCGCGTCTCGCGGATCGAGCGGCCGATGCCGAGCGTCCCCGTCGCGTCGAGCGCGGCTCCCCCCTCCGCCTCGCTCTGCTCCTTGCGCAGGAGCACCTTCGTGACGACGAGGTACGGCATGCGCACGAGGTCGTGCGTCGGCGCGTACTTGATCATCGAGAGCCACGCGTTGCGCGCGTGGTAGAAGAGGCTGCGCTTGCCCATCTGGATGCCGAACGGCGTCTTGTGGAACGTCTCGATCTCCGGGTCCTGCAGCACGCGGAAGCCGAGGTTCAAGAGGCGACAGGTGAGGTCGCGCTCGTTGCCGTAGATGAAGAGGCGTTCGTCGTAGTAGCCCGCTGCCTTGATCGCCGCGCGCCGCGCGAGGCTGCCGCAGCCTCGAAACGTGCTCATGTAGCGCGACCCCGCGGCCTTGGACGCCGCGATGTACTCGGCGGGCATCCCGGGCTCGATGATCTCGGTCGACACGATCGCGGTCGTGTCCGGTTCGGACATCATGCGCGCCGTCGTCTCCTCGAGCCACGTCGGCGGCAGCGTGATGTCGTCGTCGAGGATCGCGACGAGCGGCGTCGTCGCGCTCGCGAAGCCGATGTTGAACGTCTCGCACGCGCCGTAGTTCGAGTGCGGCATGATGATCAGCCGCACCTCGGGGAACTCCTCGCTGATCACCGTGTGCGTGTCGTCCGTGCTCGCGTTGTCGACGACGATGATCTCGCGGAACGGGAGCGTCTGGGCGCGCAGGCTCGCGAGGTTCTCGCGCACGACGCCTGACTTGTTCCAGGTCGAGATCACGGCCGTCGCCTCGGGCCAGTCGCGCGCGGCGGCGGGCGACGCCTCGGCCGCGTGCGTCTGCCGCAACGATTGGACGACCGAGCGTTCGTACTGCGCGAGCTCGGTCGACGGAAGGTCGACGAAGCCCTCGATGAACTCGACGTTGTGGTCCTCGACGTTCACCGTGCGCGCGCGGTCGCAGGCCTCGCACTTGGCGATCAGGTCCATGTACTCGAGCTGGCTCGAGAACGAGCGGATGGCCGAGCGCTTGGTTTCGTAGACGGGCGTCGTGTCGAACAGCACGCCCGCCGGCACCTGCACGTTGACGCCGTAGAGGAAGACGCGCCGCTCGCGCCCGCGCGACTGCGCGGCGACGAAGGCGCGCGACGCGGCGCGGTGGTCGGGATGCAGCTCGAACGGCGACGGGCCGTAGACGAGGTCCGGATCGAACTCCTCGACCTCGCGCGCAAGGCTCGCAATCAATCGGCCCCAAGTCTCCGCGTCGCCGAGCCGTCCGTCGCTGAACTCGAGGAAGCGATAGTCGTCGACGCCGATCATGCGCCCGGCGGCGCGGCACTCGGCCACGCGGCTCGCGGCGATGTCCGTCGCTCGCCCATCGGGATCCCCCGCCGCGCCGTCCGTCAGCACGAGGATGCGCACGTCGGCGGCGGCGCGCACGTGCCACGCGAGCATGCCGCCGCAGCCGAAGACCTCGTCGTCCGGGTGCGGCGCGACGACGAGCACGCGCCCGGGCAGCGCCAGCGGATCGCCGAACGGAGGGTAGAGGCCTTTCAAAGGGATGGGTGACCGCGAGGGGGGCGCGGAGCGGCGGAAAGGACGGCGCGTTCAGCCGCGGTCGAGGACGTCACGGTACAGATCCTCCAACTCTAGCGCAGCATCCGCGGCCGTGCGGAGGAGCGGAGGCTGGGCGCGGCGCTCGGCGGCGAGCGTTTCGGGGGCGCCGAGCACCTCCTGGAAGGCCGCGCGCCAGGCGGCGGGATCGCGGGCCGGCAGCACGCGACCGCCCGCGCCGACGCGCTCCTTCGGCGCCCCGAGGTCCGAGACCCACACCGGCAGCCCGAGCGCCCGCGCCTCGTCGACGACCAGGCCGTAGCTCTCGCGGACGCGGGACGGGAGCGCGACGACGTGCGCGCCACCGAGCGCTTCGACGCGTTGGGCCAGCTCTTCGGGACGGTAGCCGCCGCCGAACGTGAGACGCGGTCCGCGCTCGCCCACGCCGCGCGCCGCCTCTTCGATGCGGCCACGGATCCCGGGCTCGACTTCTTCGCCGAGCAGGATCAGCTCGACCGGTTCGGCGCCCGCGACGCCGACGAGCGCGCGCGCCAGATCGAGCACGCCCTTCACCTCGCCCAGGTGGCCGAGGAACAGAACGCGCAGCGCGCCCGCGCCGGTGTACGGGCTCGCGCCCGCGAGCGCCGTCGCCGGTCCGCACAATCCGTGCTGCACGACGGCGGTCTTCGACGCGTCGAGTTCGAGGTACGGGGCGAGGAAGTCCGCGTGCGCGTGGCTCGGGAACACGACGCGCGCCGCCGCGGCGAGCTCGGCGCGGAACGCCTCCGCGCGCGTGCGTAGCCCGCTCTCGAGCGTGAGGAGGTCGAGCCCGCGCGCGTCGGACGAGCAGCAGCGCGCGCACGGCTCGAAGTCCCCGGGCGCGGGGCAGCGCTCGACGTTCACCGGCACGCGGAAGAAGCGCGGACAGGTCGTGAAGGAGTCGTGCAGCGTGACGACGACCGGCTTCGTGCGCGCCGTGTTGCGCACGAGCGCCCCGTCGAGGGTCCACCAATGGTGCACGTGCACCAGGTCCGCGGGTTCGATCTCCGCGGCGACGAGCGCGGCGAGCCGCGGGCGATCGAGGGCGAGGTCGTAGGGCTCGTCCGCCGTGCGTCGGAAAAAAACGACGCGCAGGCCATCGACGGTTTCGACCTGGCGCTCGCCCCCATCGGGAGCGTCGGTGCCGCTCACGATCGAGATCTCGTGCCCGCGCTTCGCGAGCTCGCGCGCCTGGGCGCGGGCCACGAACTCGGTTCCCCCCTCGAAGCGGGGCGCGAAATGGGCGGTGACGAGCGAGACCTTCACGTGGCGAGGGGGCTCCGGACGCGAGATCTCGACGCACGCGCGCAAAAAGGCGCTAGCCAGGCTCTCGGTCGTCCGTAGGAGGCTCCGATAGCATGCCCGCCCTTCCGACCCCAGGCGAACGAATGAAGCACGTGATCCCCCTCCCGACCGCCCTCGTCATCCTCCTCGCCCTCGCGCCGGCGCCCGTCGTCAGCGCCCAAGGGGACGGCGGCGACAAGGTCCAAGGCGCCGAGTCCGACGCCGCCGGCGGCCGGAAGCAGCGGGAATTGAGCCCCGGACGTGGGCCGGCGGTCGGCCTCCCGCAACCGGCGGCGCCCGAGACGCGCGCCCGCAACCTGGTCAAGGATTGGGAGACGGCGACCTACTTCGTGCTGAAGAACGGCGAGGAGTTCGGCGTCTACACCCAGCGCAACGCGATGGCGAGCGCGGGCAGCGAGACGCGCATCGAGTTCCGCGACCACCTCGCGATCCCCAAGCTCCAGTACGAGCTGCGCTTCCAATCGATCCACCGCCTCGATCCCGACGTCACGCTCGCGAGCGTCGTCGGCACGCTCGCCGATGCGCAGATGAGCGTGCGCTTCGAAGACGGTCACGCCAAGGGCAAGGGCATGGGGCAGTCCAAGATCGACCACGACCTCGCGTCGGAGTTCCTCACGCGCTTCTCGGTGCTGCGCGCGCTCAACGACCTGCCGCAGAAGATGTACGAGGACCGCCGCTACAACTTCGTCGCCCTCGACGACTACCCGGCGCGGACGAGCGTGAAGACCGTCATCGTGCGCTGCCTCGGAAAGGACAACGTGACGCTCGGCGGTCGCGAAGTGCCGGCGTGGAAGTACCGTTGGACCGAGGAGGGCGAGCAGAACTCGCACCTCTGGTACGGCTCGTCCGGTCAGCTGCTGAAGCTCACGAAGGGCCGTGAGGAGTGGGTGCTGTCGCCGAACGACGCGCAGAAGCTCGGCAAGCAGGACGCGACGAGCAAGCGCCCGGCGAAGAAGAAGTCACGGCCGGCGAAGCGCGACTAGCCCGGATCATTCATGAGGCTTCACCGAGATCGACGCAGCTGCGCGCCATATCAACGCTTCCCTTCCTCACCGGGTTCGACGACCCGTCAAGGTCGCCTCCACGCGCTTCGGTCGCGAA
>JAJDEV010000171.1 GCA_029259605.1 Planctomycetota bacterium
AGCGCTTCGCGACCGAAGCGCGTGGAGGCGACCTTGACGGGTCGTCGAACCCGGTGAGGAAGGGAAGCGTTGATATGGCGCGCAGCTGCGTCGATCTCGGTGAAGGCTCATGAATGATCCGGGCTAGCAGCCCGTGGTGAACCTCACGCCATCGTCGGAGGGTGATGGATCCGTGCAGGCAAGGCGCGCTGACGACGCGTATTAGTGGATACTCGGAGGAAGCGGAACGCAGGCAGCGCGGATCCAGCGCCGTTCGAGGGTGGCGTGAGTTTCACCACGAGCCCGCTAGAGCATCGACATCGGGTCGACGTCGATCTTGATGTTCGGGCGGGACTCCTTCGCGGCGCGGTCGGCGAGCCACTCGACGGCCTGCGCGAAGGCCGGGTCGCCGGGTGCGGACTTGACGAGGACGTGGCGGCGGTGGCGGCCGCGGAGGAGCGCGAACGGAGCGGGCGCGGGGCCGAGGATCTGGAGCGTGACGGACAGCGGTTCGGCGCGGAGGGCTTCGGCCAAGCGCTCGGCGCCCTCGTCGACGCGCTTCTCCTCATCGTCCTCGAGCACCGCGCGCACGATGCGGCCGTGCGGCGGGTAGCCGAGCTCGGAGCGCAGGGTCGACTCCTCCTTCGCGAACTGTCGGTAGTCGGCGCGCGAGCCCAAACGAATCGCCGCGTGCTCCGGCGCCATCGTCTGCACGACAACGCGGCCGAGCAACTTGCCGCGACCCGCGCGGCCGGCGACTTGCGCGATGAGCTGGAACGTGCGTTCCGCGGCGCGAAAGTCAGGCAGGTGCAGCGCGGGATCGGCGGAGATGATCCCGACCAGCGTGACGCGCGGGAAGTCGAGCCCCTTGGCGATCATCTGCGTGCCGACCAAGACGTCGATTTCGTGGCGCTCGAACGCGGAGAGCGTCTCTTCGTAATCCTGGCGCCGCTTCATCGTGTCCGAGTCCATGCGCCGCACGCGCGCCTTCGGCAGCATCTCCTGCAGCTCGGCTTCGACGCGCTCACTCCCCATGCCCAGGAAGCGTAAGCCCGGCCGCGAACAACGCGGACACGCGGGCGGCACGACGATCTCCTGGCAACACGAGTGACAGACGAGGCGCTTGATGCGGCGGTGGTAGGTGAGCCCGACGTCGCACTGCGAACAACGCACGCTCTCCTCGCAGCCCGGGCAATAGAGCACCGGGATGAAGCCGCGCCGGTTGAGGAACAGGATCGACTGCTCGCCCGCGTCGAGCGTTTCCTTCAGGAAGCTCGTCAGGAGGCGCGAGAAGACGTCGCGCTTCTTGCCCCGCTCCGACTCGCCGCGCATGTCGACCACGTGGATCGAAGGGGGCGCGCCGCCGCCGACGCGCTCGGGTAGCGTCAGCATGTCGATCGTTCCGGCCTCGCTCGCGGTCCAGCTCTCGAGCGACGGGGTCGCCGAGCCGAGTACACACACGGCGCCCGCACGCCGCGCGCGCTCGATCGCCACGTCGCGCGCGTGATAGCGCGGAACACTCTCCTGCTTGAACGACGGCTCGTGCTCCTCGTCGACGACGATCACGCCGAGGTTCTCCACCGGCGCGAACACCGCGGAACGCGCGCCGACGACGACGCGCACCTCGCCCTCCCGCAGGCGACGCCAGCTCGACAGGCGCTGCGCGTCGGTCATGCCGCTGTGCAGCACGCAGACCTCGCCGAAGCGCGACTGGAACCAGCCGACGGTCTGCGGCGTGAGGGCGATCTCGGGCACCAGCACGATCGCCGTGCGCCCGCGCGCGAGCGCCTCTTCGATCGCGCGCAGGTACACCTCGGTCTTGCCGCTGCCCGTGATCCCGAACAGGAGGAAGGTCCTGTGTTCGCGGGCGTCGAGCGCGAGCGTGAGCGCGTCGACGGCCGTCTGTTGGGCATCGGACAGCCTCTCCGGTCGCTCGCGCTTGCTCGCCCGCGCGCCGAGGTCGTCGGCGCGCGCCTCGACCATCTCGATCGTGACGAATCCGTGCTTCTCGAGCGTGCGCGCCGGGCTGTCGGACAGGTTGAGGCGACGGAGCACGGCGCGCATCTCGGTCGGTTCGCCGAGTTCGATCAGAAAGCGCAGCAGCCGATGCTGCTTCTCGGCGACCTGCGCGAGCTCGGCGAGCTCCTCCTTCGAAATGTCCGCGCGCGCCGCGATGTGCGCGATGCGCTTGCTCTTCGTCTCGCGCTTGAGCGGGGCGGGCAACACCGCCGCGAGCGCCTCGCCCCACGACGCCGCATAGCGCTCGCCGATCCAGCGCGTGAGCCCGAGCAGCTCCTCGCCAACGACCGGCTCGGCGTCGAGCACGTCGAGGATCGGCTGGAGCTTGCCGGGCGGTACGTCCGTTTCGCCTTCGATTCCGACGACGACCGCCACGTTGCGGCGGCGCGCGAACATGACGGCGACGCGGCTGCCGACCTGGACGCGGTCCGCGAGCCGTTGCGGGACCGCGTACGTGAACTCGCGCCGCAGCGGACGCTGGACCGCGACGCGCGCGTAGCACGCGGCCTCGATCACCGGTGTCGGTTTCGGCGCGGGCCGCGCGGTCGCGCGCGACGCCGCGACCTTCACTTCCTCTTCGTGTCCGAAGAGCGAGGGAGTCTGGAGCGGTTTCTTCGCCACGTTCCGTTCATCCGCACGTGCAGGGCGTGGCTTCACACCGTGGACAACCGCGGCCGTACTTCTTGTTCGCCGCCTGCTCGAGGTCGATGCCCGCGATCGACGCGAGCGTCGACAGCCACGCGAGCACGTCCGCGAACTCGCCTTCGAGCTCGTCTTGCTGTCCGCGTCGCAGCGCGCGCGTCAGCTCTCCGACTTCTTCGCAGAACCACATGTGCGTCCCGGCGAGCCCGCGCGCGTTGTCCTTCTCGTAGTAGATGTCCTCGATGAGGCGCTGGAACTCTTTCAGGTGCATGACTACGCCTCGCGCGAGATGGTCACCAAGGAAATGTCGCGGCGGATGCCGTCGTCGCCGCCGTAGCGCTCGAGGTCGCGGCGCAACGCTTTCATGAAGTCGGTCGTCCCGAGCTGCGCGTGCTTCATCACGCGCGCGTAGAACGGCTTGTCGCCGAGTTCCTCACCCGCCGCGTTCTGGATCTCGACCGGCGCGCTGTTCGTCAGCACGAAGCGATCGCCCGGCTCGATCGGCGTCTCGACCATCTGGATGCGGCGGTCGAACACCGGTCCCTTGTCGAAGCCGAGCGCGATGCCCTCGGGATGGACGACGCGCATCTGATCCGTCTCGGCGTCGAAGCGCAGGAGCGGCACGCGGTGCCCCGCGCACACGATCTGCGCGGCGCCGACCTGCGGATCGACGAGCGCGTAGAGCGCGGTCACGTACATCCCGCGGCGCACGTCGTCGAACAACCAGCGGTTGACGCGGCGCATGGACTCGACGAGGTCGTCGGAGCGTTCGAGCTCGGCGCGCAGATAGGAGCGCGCCGTCGCGCCGACGAGCGCGGCCGGAATGCCGTTCCCCGCGACGCCGCACACGAGCAACCCGAGCCGCCCGTCCGCGCGCTCGATGAAGTCGTGGAAGTCGCCGCCGAAGTCGGGGCCGCCGAGGAACGCCGCGCCGACGTCGTAGCCCTCGCACAGCGGCGTCGCGAGCGGCAGGAGCGCCTCGCGCACGCCGGCCGCGACCTCGCGCTCGCGCTTGCGGATCGACAGCTCGAGCTCGGCCTTGCGCGCGCCCTCGAGGTCGCGCGTCATGCGATCGATCGAGCGCGCGAGCAGCTCGATCTCGCCCGCGCCCACGGCGTCCGTGCGATGCTTCAGGTCGCCCTTCGCGATCTGGCGCACGTCCTCGATGAGCGTGTGTACCGGCCTCGCGACCTGGCCGGCGACCCACAGCGCGACGAGCGCGCCCACGACGACGACCAGCGCCATGATCGCGGCGAGCAGACGCAGCAGCTTGCCCTGGCCGCCGTCGCGATCGGGAACGTAGAGCTCGCCCTTGCCCAGCACATCGTCCTCGGACCCGACGTGGAAGTAGCGCCCGGTCCCGTCGCGCCCCCGATAGCGCTGCACCTCGGTCCCGGAGCGGTGCTTGAACTTGCCCTCGACCAACTCGAGCGGCGGTGTGTCGCGCGTGACGCGCACCGACTCGGCGAGCGTGTCCGTCAGCGCGTTGTTCGTGATGCGCGTCGCACCGGCGTAGATGATGAAGGCGGTCACGGTCATGACGATCCCGAGCGAGATGGTCATCGCGAGCGCGAAGCGTGCGCGCAGGCCCAGTCCGGACAGCCGCAGTTCCGACTCGGACCGCCGTCGCTTCACTTCGCCCCCATCGTCCAACTCGAGGGCTCGAGCACGAAGAGGCGCAATGCGGCCATGACCGCCAGGCCGTAGAAGCCCGAGACGACGTCGTCGAGGATGATGCCGTCACCGCCGCCGAGCTTCTCCATGCGGCGCGCGAGCTTGGGCTTCACGATGTCGAAGAAGCGGAAGACGAAGAACGCGACGACGAGCGTCAGATAGCTCGGCGCGTCGACCCACGCGATCGTCACGAGATAGCCGATCACCTCGTCCACGACGAAGATGCCCGGGTCCTTCTTGCCGGCGTACTCCTCGGCCCACGTGCCGAGCGAACGGCCGATCACGTAGAGCACGACCGCGGCGACGATCGTGCCGACCAGGAAGTCGCCGACGTACAGCCCGATCAACCACGCGACGAGCACGCCGCCGAGCGTCCCCACCGTGC
The DNA here is from genome assembly GCA_029259605.1 of Planctomycetota bacterium. GTDB lineage: Bacteria > Planctomycetota > UBA1135 > UBA1135 > OFTM281. The sequence continues at coordinate 4,700 of JAJDEV010000171.1, forward strand.
CGGGGATCACCGGGGAGCATCCGAGGAAGCCGAACGAAACGAACGCCAGTCGCAGGAGATTGCCCATGGGCGAGAACTAGCGCGTGTGTTGCGCGAGGATGCGTTTGGTCTTGAGGGCGTACGAGGTTCCGGAGCCGATCGTCGAAAGCAACGTGCCCCAGACGAACACGTGCGCGGCGACGCCCAAGAACTCGCGCGCGGCTTCCGGCCAATCGAAAGCGAACATCCCGAGCACGGTGCCGATGGCCACGCACTGGATCACCATCTTGATCTTCCCGAACCAATCGGCGGGAAACTGGAGCCCGAGGCTCTCGACGTACCCGCGGATCCCGGTGACGAGGAACTCGCGCGCCACGACGACGACCACGATCCACGCCGGGAACCACTCGCGCGACCACGGCAAGACGGCGAGGAACACCATCGTGCCGATCACCATGACCTTGTCGACGAACGGGTCGGCGATGCGTCCGAACGCGGTCACGTTGTTGCCGCGCCGCGCCAGGTAGCCGTCGAGGAAGTCCGTCGCGGCGATGAAGATGAACAGCCAGAAGGCGAGCAGCAGGATGCCCTTCATCTCGGCGGGGTCGCGCTCGCCCCACAACGTCAGGACGAGGAAGAGGACGAGAGAGCCGGCGAAGCGGATCGCGGTGATGCGGTTCGGCCAGTGAGCGAAAATCCCTTCCTTCATCGCGTGCGGCGCGGAGTCCCGCGGCCGGATCCGGTCACCGCTGGGGCGCCGAAACGAGAGGATACTCCCGCGTGCGGCTCACCCGCACCGGAATTCACGCGCTGGCGACGGGCCGCGCGACGAGAGCGAAGTCCTCCTCGACACCGAGGATCTCGACCGTCAAGCGATCTCCGACGTCCGGGGCCCGCTCGCCCGCTTCGATCGAAACGAGGACGACCGGATCCACCTCGGGCGCATCCATGTCGGTGCGAGCGATGACGCGCGTTCCCGCCGGCTCTGTACCGTCGCCCTCCATCCGCACGATCGGGTGCGCCTCGTCGACGAGCACCTCGCACGTCTTGCCGATGAGCGCCGCCTGCGACGCGAGCAGCACCTCGTCGCGCGCAGCGAGCACCGCGCCGTGCCGCGCGGAGATCGCCTCTTCGTCGACCAGGGTCTCGAGCTCGTACGCCGGCGTGCCCTCCTCGTGCGAGTACGGGAACGCCCCCAGGCGCCCCAGGCCGTACTCGCGCACGAAGCCCGCGAGCTCGTCCGCGTCCGCATCCGTCTCGCCGGGGAACCCGACGAGCAGCGTCGTTCGCAGCGTGATGTCCGGCACCTCCTCGCGCAGGCGGTCGAGAATGCGTCGCACCTGGTCGCCGCTGCCGGCGCGGCGCATCGCGCGCAGAACCGGCGTCGCGATGTGCTGGACGGGGATGTCGAGGTACGGCACCACGCGCGGGTGCTCGCGCAGCAGTCGCGTGAGCTCCCACGGGAAGTTGTTCGGGTAGGCGTACATCACGCGCAACCGGTGATCGCCGTCGAGCTCGGCGAGCGCCTCGACGAGCGCCGGCAACTCGTGGCCGATGTCGCGCCCCCACGCGGTCGAGTCCTCGGCGACCAGGACGAGCTCCTTGACGCCCGCGTCGATCAGCTCGCGCGCCTCCTCGCTCGCCGCCTCGATCGTCTTCGAGCGATGCGGGCCGCGGATCGCCGGGATCGCGCAGAACGAACAGGTGTGGTCGCAGCCGTGGGAGATGCGCAGGTACGCGTACGAACCGGGCGTCGAGAGCAGGCGCGAATCGTCGCGCGTCGCCTCGCGCAAGCCACCGGCGGCGAGGTAGCGCGGCACGCTCTCGCCGCGTCCGAGGCCCGTGACCGCGGTCGCGAGGGCACGGTAGTCGGAGATCTCGCAGAAGAGGTCGACGCCGGGGAAGTCGCGCTCGAGCTGGTGCGTGAAGCGCTGCACGAGGCAACCGGCGACGACGACCGCGGTCAGCTCGCCGCGCTTCTTCTTGGCGACGAGCGAGCGGATCGCTTGCTCGGACTCGGCGCGCGCGGGGCCGATGAACGAGCACGTGTTCAGCACGGCGATGTCCGCGTCCTCGACGCGCCCGGCGACGCGGCAGCCTTCCTCGGCGAGACGCGCGAGGATCAGCTCGGAGTCGATCAGGTTGCGCGCGCAACCCAGATGGACGAGAGAAACGATGGGCTCGCGCACGGGGTAGCTCTTACGTGGACGCCGCGACGACGTCGGCCATCGCGTTCCACTCCTCGAGCGTGAGGAGGATGTCGCGGTTGCGTCCTCCGACGTAGGGGCCGATCAAGCCGAGCTCGCCGAGCTTGTCGAGCAGCTCGCAGGCCTCGTCGAATTCGATCGAGAAGCGGCGCTGGAGCATCGAGACCGCGACGCGATTCTCCTCGAGGATCAGCGTGCCCGCCTCGAACACCCGATCGAAGGCGCCGTTGGACGCGGCGGCGACGACGGGGGCTGGCTTCGCTTTCGGCTTGGCCTTCGCCTTGGGCTTGGCCTTGGATTTCTTCGGTGCGGGAACGAGGACCGCGTGGTCCTCGGGCGCGGCGGCCGCGACGGGCTCCTCGTCGAACAACCCGACCTGCTCCCACGCGGCGGCCGGCGGCAGCGCGGCGTCTTCGGTGGCGACGGGCTCGGTCGCGACCTCGTCGGGCGCGGCTTCGGACTCGAGGAACGCGACGGGTTCGAGCAACTCGGCGGGCTCCAGCTCGGCTTCCTCGAGCTCGGCGGCCTCCTCGTGCTCCTCGTCCTCTTCCTCGTCTTCGGCGTCGTCTTCCTCGCCCTCTTCGAGTTCGGCCGCTTCCTCGTACTCCTCGTCGTCGGCGTCCTCCTCGTCCTCGGCGTCCTCCTCGTCCTCTTCGAGTTCGGCCGCGTCCTCGTACTCCTCGTCGTCGTCCTCTTCGTCCTCGGCGTCCTCCTCGTCCTCTTCGAGTTCGGCCGCCTCCTCGTACTCCTCGTCGTCGTCCTCTTCGTCCTCGGCGTCCTCCTCGTCCTCTTCGAGTTCGGCCGCCTCCTCTTCCTCGTCGTCCTCGGCGTCGTCCTCGCCGTCTTCGAGTTCGGCCGCCTCCTCGTAGTCGTCCTCGTCCTCGTCCGCCTCTTCGAACTCGGCGTCTTCGTCGACCTCGTCCTCGAGCGCGTCGGCGCGCTCCCAGCTGGCGACCGGAACGTCCGGCGCGGGGGCGGCGTCTAGAGCGGGCGCTTCGGCGAGCGTTGCGCCACCGGACGCAGCAACGTCGCCGGCGTAGGCGTCCACGGACTCGTCCGGCGCGCGCTCCGCAGCCAGATGCGTGTCAACGCGCTCTCGGGCAGCGAAGCTCGGACCGTCGTCGTCGTGGTCGTCGAAAGCGCGAGCGAAAGGGTCGTCCGCACCTTGGTTCGGTCGGGGAGTGTCATCGGAAGTGAGGAGAGGAGCGGTGCCGTCCGGAACGCCGCCGCCGATGCGCACATCGACGGGAGGCGTGGGGAGCTCGGATCGGATCGACGTGTCGCTCTGGGGTTGGAGGGCTTGGGCCTCGGCGGCCGAGACGCCGTCCGCATCCGCGCGGCGCGGGGGCACTAGCGCGGAGGGGGTCAGCGGTTTCGAGCGCTGGAAGGTCGCGCCACCCAACCACACGGCCCAAGCGCTTGCCAACAAAACACTTAGGCCGACCGCTACCGACACGAAGAGACCCGTCGTATCGCCGATGATCCCGGGCAAAACGGCTCCGACCTCGCCCCCCTGCTCGGGGAAGATTCCGCCCACGACGACCGCGGTGCCGAGCGCCACACCGAGGATCCCGAGCAGGTGTCGCCCGGCCTGGGTCGCGCTCTGACGCACATAGAGGAAGGCGCCCAACGCGGCCAGCCCGAGCGCGGTCACGGTCGCCGCCACGTCGCCGAGCGAGAAGAGCAGCCCGTTCACCGGTTGGGTGATCCACTTCGTCGATGCCTGGCCGCGCAGGTGCAGGAAGATCGAGACCGTCGCGAAGGCACCCACGGCGAACAGGAGCAGCCCGACGTAGTCCTGGCTCTTCGGCTTGCGCGTGTCTTGGGAGTCAGAGGTGCGGTTTGTCATGAGTTGGCTCCTTCGATCGCAGCCTGGTTCTCGTCCCAGTCCTCGAGGCTCATCAAGACCTCGCGGGCCTTGCTGCCCTTGTGTTCCCCGACGATACCTTCCGCCGTCATGATGTCGATGAGGCGTGAGGCGCGGGTGTATCCGATTCCGAGCGCGCGCTGCAGCAAGCTGGCCGATCCGCGGCGCGACTTGAGGATGACGCGGACGGCCTCGTCGAAGAGCTCGTCCTGGTCGGCGCCGCCGGCGGTCTGCGTGGCGGACGCGGTGCCCGTCGCGGTCTGGACGAGCTCCTGGTTGAAGTTGGGGATCGACTCCTGCGTCACGAAGTCGACGATGGCTTGGATCTCGTGGTCTTCGATCAACGCGCCTTGCACGCGCTTGAGCTGCGACGACTGCGGCGGCGTGTAGAGCATGTCGCCCGACCCGAGCAGCTTCTCGGCGCCCATCGCGTCGAGGATGACGCGACTGTCCACCTTGCTCGCCACCTGGAACGCGATGCGCGTCGGCAGGTTGCCCTTGAGCACACCGGTGATGACGTCGGTCGAGGGGCGCTGGGTCGCGACGATGACGTGGATGCCGACGGCGCGCGATTTTTGCGCGAGGCGCGTGATCGTCTGCTCGGCCTCCTTCTTCGACGTCATCATGAGGTCCGCCATCTCGTCGATGACGATCACGATGTAGGGCACGTGGCGCGGCGTGCGCTCCTCGTTGAAGTCCTCGCCCATCTTCTCGCGCAGGCCGTCCTCGCCGAGCGCGTTGTAGCCCTTGATGTGGCGCACGCCGGCGCGCTTGAAGAGCTCGTAGCGGCCCTCCATCTTCTCGCACGCCCACAGCAGGACGTTCGTCGCCTGGCGCATGTCGCTGACCACCGGCAGCATCAGGTGCGGCACGGTCGAGAACATCTGCATCTCGACCATCTTCGGGTCGACGAGGATGAGCTGGATGTCGTGCGGCGAGCGCGTGAGCAGGAGGCTGGCGAGGATCGTGTTGATGCACACCGACTTGCCCGAGCCGGTCGTTCCGGCGATCAGGAGGTGCGGCATGCGCGTCAGGTCCTCGATGATCGCGTTGCCCTCGGCGTCCATGCCGAGGAACAAGGGCAGCGCGGCGAACTTCTTGTCGTAGGCCTTCTGATGGACGAGCTCGGACAGGCGCACCATGCGGCGCTTCTTGTTCGGGACCTCGATGCCGATCGTGGCGCGGCCCGGAATCGGCGCGATGATGCGCACGCTCTTCGCGCGCAGCGCGGCCGCGATCTCCTGGCTGAGCTGCGTCACCTTGTTCATGCGCGTGCCCTGCACGACCTCGAGCTCGAACAGCGTCACCGCGGGGCCGACCTGCGCGCCGACGACGGTCGCCTCGACGCGGAACGACTTCAGCGCGTTCTCGAGGCGCGCGGCTTGGTCCTCGATGAAGCCCTCATCGTCCTTGCTGACGACGTGCGGCGGCTCGAGCAAGTCCATCGGCGGCAGCTTCCAGTCGCCGGGCGGCGGGGTGGGCGGCTCGTAGGAAATCTCGGCCTGGATCGGCTCGATCGCCTTGCGCTTCGCGGGCGCCGGCGCCGGGGTGATCTCCGCGGCTTCCTCTTCCTCCTCTTCGTCGTCCTCTTCCTCCTCCTCGTACTCCCACTCGTCGTCCTCGGCGGCGGGGTCTTCGTCCTCTTCCTCTTCCTCCTCGTCCTCGTACACCCACTCTTCGTCGTCGGCAAGCGCCTCTTCCTCGTCCTCGTCGAAGAGCTCCGGCTCGGGCTTCTTCTTCTTCGGCTTCGGCTTGGCCTTCGTGGCCTTCTTCGCCTTGGCCGGCTTCGCGTCCTGCGTGAGATCGGTGCCGCGCAGGAACTCCCACAACCCGGCGAACAGTCGGCCGAGCCAACCTCCCACGGCGCCGACCACCGATTCGCGATCGTCGTCGCGTCGCTCGCGCATCCACTCCTGGAAGGCGGCGATCGCGGGATAGAACGCCATCTCCGTGGCGAGCATGAAGGAGAGCAGCGACGCGAGAACGAGCAGGATCCAAAGGCCGGGTCCGCCGAGCTTCTCGACCAGAATGGGCGGGACGTGGCTGCCGTCGACGCCGGGACCGGCGAGCTCCCAGGCGAGGTAGCCACCCGGTCCGTAGGGCAGGTCGAGGCCGTACGAGTCGCCGAAGGCGAGCTGCACGAGGAACGCGCTCGACACGAGGAACAGCGCTCCGCCGAAGACGCGCACGAGCGGCCACGAGATGTGCTTGCGCGCGACGAGTACGACGCCCCACGCCATGGCGAGGAACACGAGGAAGTAACCGGCCCAGCCGATCGCGGTGAAGACCCACGACGCGAGGTAGCGCCCGGCCTGCCCGCCCCAGTTCCAGCTCTCCGGATGCTCACCCGCCGCCGGCAACACGCCGATCGTCGGTTGGTACGACATCAAGGAGAGGAACAGCCACATCGCCATCCCGATGAGCGCCAGGCCCTTGATCTCCTGGAAGTGCTCGGACGCGTCGGTCTCGGCTTGCTTGCCGCGCGGCGCGGGCGCGGGCGCGAAGAACTCACGCATCCGCTCGACGAAGGTCGGTCCCTTCGCGCCCTTCCTGCGGTTCGACTTCCCCTTCTTCTTGGTCGCCATCAGCTACGAACGCGCGCGACGATTCGGCCGCGCGCCCGCTCGATCCCACTATTCGAGCAATCCGGGCATGCCAAAGGAACCGGCGACCCGGCGCTTCCGGCGTGATCACGACCGAATCCGCGAAACGCCGGCGCCGCGCTCAACCCGAAACCGGGCGTTCGAGGCGCACGAGCCGGCGCGCGATCTCGCGCTTCGAGCGGTTCTCGAGCCGCACCTCCGAACCGTCACACCCGAGGATGAGCACCGTCGAGGCGTCGGCGCGCAGGGCGCTCGCGTCGTTCAGCACGATGTAGTCCGTGTTCTTGCGCTGCATCTTGGCCAGCGCGCGGCGGCGCCCCCCGCCCGTTTCCAAGGCGAATCCGACGATCAGGCGGTCTCCCTTGCGCCGGCCGAGCGTGGCCAGGATGTCGGGGTTCTTCACGAGCTCGAGCGTGGCCTCTTCGGCCCCGGAGTCCTTCTCGCGCCACTTTCCGGCGCGCCGGCGCTTCGGACGCCAGTCGGCGACGGCGGCGGCCATGATCAGCACGTCGGCGCGCTCGAAGGCCTCGCGCGTCGCGGCCAGCATGTCCCGCGCGCTGACGACGTCGACGCGCTTGACGCCCTTCGGCGTCTCCTGGTGCACGGGGCCCGCGATCAAGACCACGGAATCGCCGCGCGCCGCCGCGGCGCGCGCGAGCTCGAAGCCCATCTTGCCGCTCGACTCGTTGCCGAGATAGCGCACCGGATCGACGTGCTCGTGCGTCGGCCCCGCGGTGACGACGACGCGCCGCTTCCGCCGTTTCGAGGGGCGCGTGGTCATCCGAGAATCGCGGAGAGAATCGTCGCCGGCTCGGGCATGCGACCGGCGCCGGCGTCGCCGCAGGCCATGTGCCCGCTCTCCGGCTCGAGGATCGTCCAGCCGTCGCCGCGCAGCGTCTCCGCGTGGCGCACGATCGGGAAAGCGGCCCACATCTCGGGGTTCATCGCCGGCGCGAGGAAGCGCGGCGTGTCGTTCGGGAGCGCGAGCGCAACGGTCGTCACCAGGTCGTTCGCCAAGCCGAGCGCGAGGCGCGCGACGAGGTCCGCGGGGCACGGCGCGACGACGAGCAGCTCGCCCCACTTCGCCAGCTCGATGTGATCCATCGCGCCGCGGCGCTGGGCTCCGAACTCGGCGCACTGCGCCGGCTGGCCGGTGAGCGCCTCGAAGAGCTGCGGATCGATGAGCTGCGCCGCCTTCTCGGTGAGGATCGCGCGCACGGCGTGCCCCTCCTGCGTGAGCTTGCTCGCGAGGTCGCACGACTTGTGGAGCGCGGCGGAGGCGCCGGCGGCTAGGAGGATGTTCGTCACGCGGGTTTCGTCACTCGGTCAGCGGAGCGTCCAGTCCGGCGAAGCGGCGCACCGCAGCGACGGCTTCGTCGAGATCACGGTTCACGATCACACGATCGTACTTGTCCTGGGCGAGAAGCTCCTCATGGGCTTTCTCGAGCCGGCGCGCGATGACCTCGGGCGTGTCCGTGCCGCGACCGACGAGGCGCGCTTCGAGCACCTCCATGCTGGGCGGCGCGATGAAGAGGAACACGCTCGCAACCGGCAGTTCGAGCGCCTTGAGCGACGCTCCGCCCTGCACGTCGATCTCGACCAGATAGGTGCGCCCCGACTCGAGCGCGGCGTAGATCGGGCGCCGCAGCGTGCCGTACAGGTTGCCGTGCACCTCGGCCCACTCGATGAAGTCGCCGTCCTCGATGTGGCGCTGGAAACGTGCCTTGTCGATGAAGTGGTAGTCGCGTCCGTCGACTTCGCCCGCGCGCATCGGTCGTGTGGTGGCGGAGATCGAGAACTCGACGCGCGGGTCTTCGCGCAGGCGCTGGCAGATCGTGCTCTTGCCGCAGCCCGAGGGGCCGGAGATGACCAGGAGGCGTCCCGATCCGGTTTCAGCGTGTTCGTCTGCGCGCACCACGGCAGTCCTACTCCACGTTCTGCACCTGCTCGCGCAAGCGCTCGACGTGTGTCTTCGCGTCGACGACCCAGTGCGCGACCTTCGCATCGCTGCACTTCGATCCGATCGTGTTCACCTCGCGGAAGATCTCCTGCACGAGGAAGTCGAGCTTGCGCCCGATGCGCCCGCCCTTCGCGAGGAAAGCGTCGAGCTGCGACAGGTGGCTGTCGAGGCGCGCCACCTCTTCGTTGACGTCGAGGCGGTCGGCGAGGAGCGCGACCTCGCGCGCGATGTCCGCGCTCTGCACCACCTGGCGTTCCTGCAACAGCTCGCCGACGCGCTTCTCGAGGCTCTTCTGGTGCGCGCGCACAACGGCGGGCATGCGCTTCTGGATCTGACGCACGATGCGGTCGGTCGCTTTCGCGTGCTTGGCGAGGTCCGTGCCGATCGCCGCGCCCTCGGTCTCGCGCATCTCGACCAGTCGCCCGACCGCTTCGTCGACGGTGGCGAGCACCGCCTTGCGCATGTCGCGCGGGTCGGCCTTCGCGCCATTCGTGCCGCCGACGACGCCGGGCAGGCCGAGGAGCGTGTCCATCGACACGTCCGGCGCGACGCCGAGCTTCTTCGCCACGGCCACGATGTCGTCGCGATAGCGTTGGGCCACGTCCGCGTCGATGCCCACGGCACGCCCGTCGACGCCGCGGTCGAAGCCGACGTGCACGGTGACCGAACCCCGGGCGAGGCGCTTCTTCACGCCGGCCTCGATCTCCCCTTCGAGGAACGCGAACTCGCCGGGCAGGCGCGACTTCACGAGCACGTGGCGGTGGTTCACCGACCGCACTTCGACGCGCAGCGACAACTCCCCGTCCTCGCGCGTCGCCGCGCCGAAGCCTGTCATCGAGCGCAGCATGGTCGCAGCGGACTAGCCCGGGTTATTCATGAGGCTTTGCCGAGATCGACGCGGATGTGCGTCAGATCAGCGCTTCGCGACCGAAGCGCGTGCAGGCGACCTTGACGGGTCGTCGAACCCGGTGAGGGAGGGAAGTGCTGAGATGGCGCGCAGCTGCGTCGATCTCGGTGAAGGCTCATGAATGATCCGGGCTAGTTGCCGTCGGGCACGGGCACTGCGTTTGGCGTCGTTCCGGTCGGCGCCTGCAGCACGTCCTCGATCGACATCTGGTCGCGCGCGATCGACCCCGTGTCTGCCGGACCGCTGATGCGGTGCAGGACGAGCGCGCTGACGAGGAACACGGCCGCCGTGTAGCCGGTGAACGTGTTGATGCCCTTGGCGCCGACGCCGAAGGTCTGCTGGCCGTGCTCGCCGAGCGCCTGGCCGAAGCCGCCGCCTTTGCCCTCTTGGAGCAGGATGACGACGATCAGCACGAGGGCCGAGAGGACGAAAACGATGTAGAGAAGGGTCGAGATCATTGGATGGAGTGCCCGCGGATCAGTCTTGGAATCCGACGATGGGCAGGAAGAGTTCGGGTTGCAGCGAGGCGCCGCCCACGAGCGCGCCGTCGACGTCCGGAACGGCCATCAGCTCGGCCACGTTGCCGGGCTTCACGCTGCCGCCGTACTGGATGCGGATCTTGCCGGCGATGCCTTCGTCGTACAGGCCGCTGACCAGCCCGCGCAGGTATTCGTGCACCTCGCCCGCTTGCTCGGGCGTGGCGGTGAGTCCGGTGCCGATGGCCCAAACGGGCTCGTAGGCGATCGTGACGCGATCCATGTCGTCCGCCGAGACGCCCTCGAGGCCGCGCGTCAGGTGCGTGCGCACGACCTTCTCGGTCGACTTCGCCTCGCGCTCCTCGAGCGTCTCGCCGACGCACAGGATGACCTCGAGCCCGACTTCGAGCGCCCGGTGGACCTTGGTGTTCACCTGGTCGTCCGTCTCGCCATAGACGTGACGGCGCTCCGAGTGCCCGATGATCGTGAAGTCGACGCCGAGGTCGGCCAGCATGGCCGCGGAGATCTCGCCGGTGAAGGCGCCGGAGTCCTGGTCGGCGACGTTCTGCGCGCCGACCCAGATGGGCGAGCTGTCGAGCGCCTGAAGGACGGCGTCGAGGTAGACGAACGGGGGCGCGACGCCGACGTCGACGTCCGTGCGCTCGCCGACGCCCTCGCGCAGGGCGATCGCGAGTTCGATCGCACTGCGGCGATCGAGGTTCATCTTCCAGTTTCCAGCCAGGTAGGGCTTTCTCACGGCGCCGTCTCCTCCGCCTCGCGCGGCTTGGTCGTGCCGGAGGGCTCGGACGCGCGCGGGGCGGCGACGATCTTGCCTTCCAGGCGCGCCAAAGCCGAGACGCTTTTGACGATCTCGGCGAAGACGGACGGCGCGATCGCCTGGGCTCCGTCGGAGTGCACGGACGCGGGACGCGGATGGACTTCGATGATCAGGCCGTCGGCGCCGACCGCGATGCCGGCCTTCGCGAGCGGCGCGATCAGGTCCGGGCGACCGGCGGCGTGCGACGGATCGACGACGACAGGCAGGTGCGTGGCGGTCTTCAGGTGCGCGACCGTCCCCAGGTCGAGCACGTTGCGCGTGACGTTGTCGAAGCCGCGGATACCGCGCTCGCACAGGATCACGTTGGGATTGCCGGCGGCGAGCACGTATTCGGCCGCGAGCAGGAACTCGCGCGCCGTGGCGGCGAGCCCGCGCTTCAGCAGGATCGGCTTCTGCGTCGCGCCGACCTCGGCGAGCAGCGCGGCGTTCGACATGGAGCGCGAGCCGATCTGGAGCGCGTCGGCCACGCTCGCGACGCGCTCGACGTCGCGCGGGTCGAGCACCTCCGTCACGATCGAGAGCCCCGTGAACTCGCGCGCATCGGCGAGCGCCGCCAGCGCGTCGACGCCACCTCCCTGGAACGAGTGCGGCGACGTGCGCGGCTTGAAGGCGCCGCCGCGCAGGACGGTGGCGCCCGCGGCGCGGACCGCGCGCGCGATCTCGAGCAGGTCGGCGGGATCCTCGACGGCGCAGGGACCGGCGATCAACCCGATGCTCCCGCCGCCGAACGCCGTGGACCCGATGTGCACCACCGTATCCCCACGCTCGGCCGTGCGGCTGGTCAGCTCGGGCGCGTCGGACGCGTCGAGCACCGAGACCACGCACCCCAGGTCCTCGAAGCGCGAACGATCCGCCGGCCCACCGGCGTCTCCGGCCTGGCGCGTGAGCTCGAGCACCAGCCGTTCGCGGTCCAGAAAGCGCGTCCGATACCCCAGCTCGCGAGCGAGCTCGAAGAGCGGCTCGAACTCGGCCGGGTTCTCGCCCGCGTTGGCGGAGGACGAGGAGATCGATCGGAGGCGCAGAAGCATGGGGGCGGGAACGATCGCGATCTAAGGAAGGGGGAGGCCGGAATGGCCCCGGCGGGACTTCCGCTTCGCCGATCGAAGCCGAGCAGTATAGGGAGATCCCCCAGGGCTGCCAACGCCACGCCCGACCCCATCTGGACCCCTGCGCGCGACACGTCCTCGCCCGAAGCGGACAAGGACCTCGGCCGGGGCGGGTTGTCCCGAGTCGGTACGGCGCGTCGCTCGTCCTTTCCCGCCGAGAACGACGTCTCCCACCCGCGCGCGCCGCGCGCAACTCGCTATCGTGCGGCGCTCGCTCCGCCCCATGGACACCCTCCACGCCCTGCTCCGGCTCCAGACGCTCGACGACCTGCCGCGCACCGGTTGGGTCCAGCACGGAGTGCCGCTCCCCGAGTCCGTCGGCGCGCACTCGCTCGGCACGGCGTTCGTCGTGCTCGCGCTCGGCGCGCGGGTCGAGCCGAAGCTCGACGTCGATCGCGCGGTGAGCCTGGCGCTCGTGCACGACGTGGGTGAGGTGCACATCGGCGACATTCCGCGGTCGGGGGCGGGGTTCTTTCCGGACGGGGCGAAGGCCGCGGCCGAGCGGGCGGCGGCCGACGATTGCCTCGCGCCGGTGTCGTCGCTCGCGCGCGAGCGTGCGCGCGAGGCGCTCGCCCGTGAGTCGCGGGAGGCGCGCTTCGTGCACCTCTGCGACCGGCTGCAGCTCGGGGTGCGGTGGGTCGCGTACGTCACCGCCGGGCACGCCGGGCTCGGGCAGTTTCGGGCCGGGCTCGAAACGCTCGACTGCGACGAGTTCCCCGTGTGTGCCGAGCTTCGCCGCGAGATCCTCACGGCGGTCGACGCGATCCGTTAGCTTCGACGCGCCGTGAAGCCGAATCGAACGCGCAAGGAACTCGTCTTCGTCGTGCTCGTCTTCGGGTTCCTCACGGTGGGCTACTACCGCGGGCGCGACACGATCGAGCCGCCGGCCGTCAGCGCACAACTCGGCGGGCGCGAGCAGCCGACGTTCGACGAGCTCGTTCCGCCGTTCGGTACGAACTCGATCGCGGGCAAGATCGAAACCGCGGACGGCGCCGCGGCGGAGGGCGTCGAGGTGATGCTCGCGCGCGCGGATCTCGCTTCGGGTTCGGCCGCGCCGCTGCACTGGATGTTGACCGAAGCGGACGGGCGCTTCGCGTTCGACGAGCTGCTCGACGGCCCCTACGACGCGCTCGTCTATCGCCCCGGCTTTCGCCCGCTGAAGTTCGCGCTCGAGCTGCCGACCTCGACGCCGCCGGTGTGGAGGCTCGAGGCCGAACTCGCCGAACTCGAGGCGCTGCCGCCCCTCGTCCGTGCCGACTTCGTGGGGCGCATCGCGACGCCGACGCTCGCCGCGTTCGGCGCGCCGCCTCCGCTCGAAGGGTACGAGGTCGTCCTGCGACCGCGCGATCCCGTGACCATGCTGACCGGCGCGTTGAAGCGTCGCGCGCGCGTGACTCCGGACGGGACCTTTCGCTTCGACGAGCTCGTCGCCGCGACGTACACGATGCAGCTGCTCCCGCCCTGGGCCGCCAGCTCGTCGTGGCCCGTGCTCGACGAGGTCGAGTTCGTTCACACGGCGCACGCGTCCGACGCGAGCCGACCGCTGCTGACGATTCCGCCCGGCGCGATCCTCGGGAGCCTCGAGAACACGGACGGGCGCGCGATCGAGGGCGCGCTCGTACGCCTCTGGCTCGAAGCCGATCCGACGCGGGAATGGCCTCCGACGGAGTCGGACGCATCCGGCGCATTCCGCATCGTGGACCTGCCGCCCGGACGCTATCGCGTGTCGGCGCGCGCGGGCTCCACGACGCGCGAGCAATCGGTCGACGTCGGCGCGGGCAGCGACGCGGTGCAACGCGTCGCGTTCGAGCGGTGATATGCTGATCGCCCGCTCACCGTGAACGACATCTATCTCGACAACGCCGCGACCACACGCGTGGCTTCCGAAGTCCGCGCGGCGGTCCTTCCGTTTCTGGAGGACAGCTTCGGGAATCCGTCCTCGCGCCATCCGGTGGGAGCGCGCGCGGCCGCGGCCGTCGACGACGCGCGGCGTGCGGTCGCGACCGCGCTCGGAGCGCGGCCCGAGGACGTCGTGTTCACGGCCGGTGGCACGGAGGCGAACAACCTGGCGGTGCTCGGCCTGGCGCGCGCGCGCAAGCGGCACGGACGCCATGTCCTGATCGGACCGACCGAGCATCCGTCCGTGCGCGCGGCCGCGTTCGCGCTGCGCGACGAGGGCTTCGACGTCGAGGTGCTGCTCCTCGACGAGGGCGGTGAGCTCGATGTCGACGACCTCGCGCGCCGCGTCCGCGAGGACACCGTGCTCGTCGCGCAGATGATGACGAACAACGAGTTCGGCACGATCTATCCGGTCGACCGCGTCGCGCGCATCGTGCGCGCGAACGCGCCGCGTGCGGCCGTGCACGTCGATGCCGTGCAGGCGATCGGAAAGGTCGAGCTCTCGCTCGGCGAGACGGGCGCACACTCGCTCGCGATCAGCGCGCACAAGATCCACGGGCTCAAGGGCACGGGCGCGCTCGTGCTCACTCCGGATGCCAAGCCGCGCCCGCTCGTGTTCGGCGGCGGGCAAGAGCGCGGACTGCGGTCGGGAACGGAGAACGTCGCGGGCATCGTCGCGCTCGGTGTCGCGACGCGCATGGCGGTCGAACACGTGCGCGCAACCGCGGGCCAACCCGCGACGCTGCGCGAACGTCTGCGCACGGAACTCGCGCGAGTCGACGGCGCGCGCCTGCTCGATCCGGGCCGGCTGCGCTCCCCCGCCATCGCCGCGATCCTGTTGCCCGGCGCACCCGCCGAGGTGTGGATGCACCACTTGGAAGAGCGCGGGATCTACACGAGCGTCGGCAGCGCGTGTCAGGCGAAGGCGAAGGAGGTCCCGCCTGGACTCCGCGCGCTCGGGCTCGACGACGACGAAGCGCGACGTGTGTTGCGCATGTCGTTCGCACGCGACACGCGCGAGGACGAGGTCGTCGCGGCCGTCGACGCGCTGGTCGAAATCGAGCGCACGCTCGGAGTCGTCAGTTGAGCGCCGAAGCGACGAGCGCGGCGACGGGCGAGGTCATCGTCGCGCGCTACGGCGAGCTGTGGCTCAAGGGCAAGAATCGCCGCGAGTTCGAGCGCGCGCTCGTACGCAACGTTCGCGGCGCGGTCGAGCCGATCTCCCCGTGCACGATCGAGCGCGCGACCGGTCAGATCATCGTCGTCCCCGAGGGCCGCGTGCACGACGTCACCGAGCGCGTGCGCGAAGTCTTCGGCTTTTCGTCCGTTTCGCGCGCGCGCACGATCTCGCGCGAGCTGGCCGCCGACCCCGAGGAGATCGCGAAGGTCGCCGCGGTCGTGTTCGCCGAAGCGCTCGAGTCCCGGCCGCGCAACCGCACGATCAGCTTTCGCGTCCAAACGCGCCGCGGCGACAAGCGCTATCCGCTCGTCTCGTCCGAGCTCAGTCGTTTCGTCGCCGATCGGATTCTGCCTCCCTACGAGGATCGCATCCGCGTCCAGCTCACCCGCCCCGAGCTGACCCTCGGCATCCACGTGCGTCCGGAGCGCGTGTATGTCTACGCCGATCGACTGTCCGCAGCGGGCGGCTTGCCGGTCGGAACGCTCGGTCGCGCGGTCTCGCTGTTGTCGGGAGGCATCGACTCACCGGTCGCGTCGTGGATGGCGATGAAGCGCGGCTGCACCGTGTCCTTCGCGGCCTTCCATTCGTACCCGTACGTCGGCGAGCCGTACCGGGCGAAGGTCCGCGGACTCGTCCGCCGGCTCGGTCGTTTTCAGAACAAGTCGGTGCTGTACGAGGTGCCGTTCGCCGAGATCCAGGTCGCGATCCGCGACGCCTGTCCCGAGTCGTATCGCACGGTTCTGTACCGACGCATGATGCAGCGCATCGCGACCGCGATCGCGAAACGCGAGAAGGCCGGAGCGCTCATCACCGGCGAGTGCCTCGGTCAGGTCGCGAGTCAGACGCTCGAAAACCTGACGTGCATCGGCGCCGCGTCCGGACTTCCCGTTCTGCGTCCGCTAATCGCCTTCGACAAGACCGAGACGATCGAGATCGCGCGGCGCATCGGGACGTTCGAACTGTCGATCGAACCCGAACCGGACTGCTGCACCGTCTTCCAGCCGACGAAGCCGATCATCCGCGGCAGCTTGAGCGTGTGCGAGGACGCCGAGTCGAACCTCGACGTCGACGCGCTGGTGCGCGACGCGCTCGAGCGCACGGAACGCATCGTCGTCGAGTAATCCGGGCTAGCAGCCCGTGGTGAAACTCACGCCTCCCTCGAACGGCGCTGGATCCGCGCTGCCTGCGTTCCGCTTCCTCCGAGTATCCACCAATACGCGTCGTCAGCGCGCCTTGCCAGCACGGATCCATCACCCTCCGA
>JAJDEV010000172.1 GCA_029259605.1 Planctomycetota bacterium
AAGCGCTGATCTGGCGCGCATCTGCGTCGATCTCGGCAAAGCCTCATGAATCACCCGGGCTAGCGGCGAGTGAGGACGTGCCCGCGCGTCCCGTCTGCGCTCGCGACCGCGAAGCCGAGCCGTGCGATCGCCGCGCGCGTCCGCGGCGGCACCCAGCTCGCGCGCGCCGCGTCCAGCAGCTCGAGGTGCAGGATCAGGCCGATGAGGTCGTCGGCGATGTCGACGTCGAAGAAGGTCGCGAGGACGGCGGGCGCGACGGCGTGGTGGCGCAGCAGCCGCACGGCGCGCGCGGCTTCGCCCGCGCCGCCGAACGCGCTCGCGATGGGGGTGGGCGCGCCCGCGAAGCCGACGACGTAGAAGCCGCCGCCAGGCGTCGGGCCGAGGACCGCGGGCGCGGAACCGAGCGCTTCGATCGCGCGCGCGAGCGCGGTCGGCGCGAGGTGTGGCGCGTCGGCGCCGATCATCAGCAGCGGACCGTCCGGCGCGTGCGCGCGCGCATCGACGAAGGCGTTGTCGACGCGCTCGCCGAACGTCGCCCCGCGCTGCGCGACGCACACCTCGGCCGCGCTCGCCTCGGGGAACGCCGTCGCGCCGGTGTGCGCGAGAAGGGCGCGCGCGCCGGCGCGTCGCACGAGCTCGAGCGAGTCGCACAGGAACGCGCGGTAGAGCTCGAGCGCCGCGTCCGCGCCGATCTCGGCGGCGAGGCGTGTCTTGACGCGCCCGAGTTCGGGCGCGCGCGCGAAGACGATGACCGTGCCCTGGCTCACGGCGCCTCGACCGCGCCGAACGCGGCCGCGTCGAGGTCCGTGGCGAGCAGCGCCGCGAGCGCTTCGCCCCACGTCGACTTCGCCGCCTGCTCGAGGTGGACGCCGTCGTAGAACGCCGCGTCGGTGTCGAACGCGACGGGACAGCTCGGCGCGACGCGGACGAGCGCGTGCGGACGCGCAACGTCCGCGAGGAACCCCACGTATCCGTCCCACATCCCGGTGCGCTTCCACGCCGCGAGGAGCGTCGGCGCGACCGGCGGCGGCGCGAGCACGAGACGCACGCCCCTGCGCTCGCACTCCGCGGCGAGCACGGGCAGGAACGCGCGCGTCACGCTCGAGGGCTCGAACACCGCGCGTTGCGATCGCTCTTCGATCAGCTCCCGCGCGCGCGCCGTCGGCGTCGTCGGCATCGCGGCGGCGCCGTAGAGGCCGCGCTTCAGGCCGCGCAGGGCGTTGGTCAGCGGCTCGATCAGGACGCCGCGCCGGGCGTACGAAGGGAACTCGAAGCGCGCCCTGGTCCGCGCGACGCGCATCGCGCGGACGAGGTCCGGCCGGTCCAGGCGTTCGTCGACCGCGGCGATCTCCGCGGCGCGCGTGAACACGCTCGTGAAGTACGGCTCGTTGAAGCGCTTGGAGTCGAGCGCGACCTCGAGCCCGGTCGGGCCGACCACGTACAGCACGGTGTCGACGGGTGGGGAGATCGCGAGCGCGTCGAGCCGCTCGAACAGGCGCTCGACCAGGAACGCGTTGCCGGCGACCGAGATGGCCTGGTTGGTCGACAGGTCGAGCACGTCGTCGGGCAGCTCGATGCCGTCGAGCACGCCGTACGACACGCTGTCGGACAGCAGCACGTTGCGCGACGCGCGCGTCTCCTTGGCGATGCGCGCGACGCGCCGGTCGACCTCGTGGCGTCCCGGATTGCGCGGCAGCAACCAGCCGAACGCCACCTCGACGAGCAGCACGCACACGACCAGCGACGCGAAGAACCGCGCGGCGCCGTGCTCGCGAGCGGGACTAGAACTGGAAGTAGATGAACTCATCACCGAGGAAACTTCCGGCCAGGGAGACAGCGAGGTAGAGCGCGACGCAGACGAGCGCCTGGGTGAGCGGACGCGCGCGCTCGATGGGCAGTTCGACGTCCCCGCGTCGCGCCTGCACCGCGTCCCACGCGAACAGGACCACGGCGCCGACGCCACCGAGGACAAGACCGCGCGCGATCGAGTCCGAGAGGACGAGCCCGCCGATCCATCCACCGCCGGGCGACAGGAACGCGACGATCTCGCCGAACGAGCGCGCGCGGAAGAGCAGCCAGCCGAAGCACACGAGCTGCAGGAAGCCGAACCACGCGATCGCGCGGCGTAGCGGCGTCACGTGCGCGGGCGCCGGTCGTCGCTCGCGCCACACGCGGTGCACGACCAGCAGCAGCCCCTGATAGAACCCCCAGAGCACGAAGTTCCACGCCGCTCCGTGCCACAACCCGCCGAGCACCATGGTCGCCATCAGGTTGAACGTCGTCCGCCGCGACCCGCCCCGATTGCCGCCGAGCGAGATGTAGAGGTAGTCGCGCAGCCAGGTGGACAGCGAGATGTGCCAGCGGCGCCAGAAGTCGCTCGGGTCGAGCGCGAAGTAGGGCCGGCGGAAGTTGAGCGGGAGGTCGAACCCGAGCATCCGCGCCGTGCCGCGCGCGATGTCCGTGTAGCCCGAGAAGTCGCAGTAGATCTGGATCGCGAACGCGTACACCGCCGCGATCCGGACGAGCACACCGGCCGGCTCGTCCGCGCCGAACACGCTGTCGACGAACGGCGACAGGTTGTCCGCGACGACGACCTTCTTGAAGAGTCCCCACAGCGAGAGCTGCAGCCCCAGCGCCTGGTCGCTCCAGCGAAAGTCCCGCTCGCGCTTGAGCTGCGGCAGGAAGTCCTTGGCGCGCACGATCGGCCCGGCGACGAGCTGCGGGAAGAACGAGACGAACAGCGCGAAGTCGAGCAGGCTGCGTTCCGTGGCGAGCTTGCCGCGGTAGCGATCGATCGAGTAGCTGAGCGTCTGGAAGGTGTAGAACGAGATCCCGACCGGCAGGACCCAGTGCAGCGCGAAGTCGGGCACCGTGACGCCGACGCTCGCACACGCCTCGCGCAGGCTCTCCGCGAAGAAGTCGAAGTACTTGAAGAACGCGAGCACGCCGAGGTTCGCGACGAGCGAGATCCCGAGCAGCCCGCGCCGACGCCGCGCGGTGAGCGCGGGCCGGTCGAACGCGAGCCCGCAGAGGTAGTCGACCACCGTCGAGAAGACGATCAACCCGAGGAAGCGCCAGTCCCACCACCCGTAGAAGAAACAGCTGGCCGCGAGCAGCACCGCGTTCTGCGGCCGCCGCCGCCCGCGGAGCAGCCAGTACGCGGTCCAGACGATCGCGAAGAAGGCCAGGAACGGGAGGCTGTTGAAGAGCATGGGGGCGACGCGGCCCGACGACGCGCGGGTCCGGTTCGACGGCGCGCGCGCGTCGAACCGACCGCTCCTCCCGGCCAGCCGCGGAGCCTAGCAACCGTTCGCGGCCAGTCCGAATGCCGCGCGCCTTTCACACGCTGAACACGACGTGTCCGAGCGCTCGCACGCTTTTACGTTCCGCAAGTTCCTGCGCCACGGGCGGTTGCGGCGCGCGCGCGAGGACGGGCTTCGGCGTCCGAGGCCGCGCGCTACGGTCGGAGTCGCGCGTCGCGTCGGCGCGCGCTTCGAACGGTGAGTCGAAACGGAGCCAAGGGAGCAGCGGCATGAAGAAGTGGATGAAGGCGGCGGGAGTGGGCGCGATCGGACTGGCGACGTGGGCGGGGTTCTCGGGAGCGACGACGCGGGAAACCGCGGCCGAGATCGTGCTGCCCGCGCGCGACGACGACGCGGGGCGCGTCGAGTCTCCCTACGGCATGGCGTGCGCGCCGGTCCCGCGCGAGCTGGCCGCCCAACTCGCGCTCGAGGAAGGCGACGGGCTGCTCGTGGTCGACGTGGAGGCGGAGTCGGCCGCGGCCGAGTCGGGCCTCGAGCGCTTCGACGTGATCGTCGCCGTCGACGCCGACCCCGCGGGTTCGAGCGCCGCGCGTGTCGCCCTCTCGACGCCGACCGTGCGCGGTCGCGTGTTGCGCGTCGTGCGCGCCGGCGTCGCGCGCCGCGTTGCGCTCGCGGCACCGCCCGAGGTCAAGCCGCCGTCCGGGCTCCTCTCCACCGACGCGCTCGGCCCCGACCATCCGTTCCGGCGCCTGGCCGAGCTCGAGGCCCTGCGCGCGGGGTACGCCGAGCAGGCCGAGGGCTACGCCGAGCGCGTGCGTGACCTCGACGCCTCCGCGCGTGCCGCGCGCGCGGAGGCACAGCAGGCCGCCGTCGAGCTGGCCGCCGCGTGCAAGCAGGACGTCGCCGAGCTCCTCGCCGCGCGCGAGGTCGAACTCCTGCGCGTCGTCGACGAGGCCTTCGCCGAGGACCGCCCGTCGACGCTCGCGCGCTTCCGCGTCGAGCTGCTCGAGGTCGTGCCGCAGGAGCGGCGCACCGCGCTCACCGACGGGCTGCAGGCGCTCGCGAGCGGGATGCGCGACCGCGTCGGTGCGCAGGCGCGCCTCGACGGCGAGGAGGGCGAAGCGAAGAAGCGCGCCCACGCACGCTTCCTGCGCGTCGGCGAGACCGCGGGGCGCCTGGTGTCCGAGCGCGTCGCGCGCGCTTGGAAGGACGGGCGGCAGGAGCTCGATGAGCACGCGCAGCGCCTCGGCGCGCGCCATGACGAGCGCGTCGCGTGGTCGGTCACCACGCTGGCGAAGACGCGCGAACAACTGCATGAGCGCATCACGTGCGCGATCGATCGAATCGAGGCGGACTTCGGCAAGCGCCTCGACCAGCGGCTGAAGAAGAACGACGTCCCCGCACCGGGTGAGATCGACGCCGCGCTCGAGGACGTCATGCAGCAACTGGACGCGTGGACGCGGCGCTTCGTCGAGCGCACCGACGCGGCGCAGATGCGCTACGAGCGTGCGCTCGCGCGGCGCCCGGAGCGGCTCGTCCCGTCGCTCGCGAAGCACGTCGCGCAGAGCGACGCCGCGTTCGCCGCGCTCGAAGGGGCCGTCGCCGTCGCGCTCGAACGCGTGCTCGCCGAGCCGCTCGCCTTCGACGCGAGTTGGCGTGCAACCGCGCGCGTGAACGCGGCGGTCGACGGGCTCGAACTCGCGCTCCAGGACGCCGTCGACGCTGGCCGCGACGCGCTGCGTGCGCAAACCGTCGCGCTCGAAGTCGAACTCGACGAAGAACGCGTCGTGACCGAGCACGCGTGGGAGGACTGGAAGCGCGCGCTCGGCGCGATCCACGGCGAGGCGGCGAACGACTGCTGGAAGATCGACGGGCCGCACCTGGACGGACGCTTTCCGGTGGAGCCGAAGGACGCCGCGCCGCAGCCGCGGGGCGAGGTGGCGTTGCTCGACGTCGGGCGCTGACGCCGTTTCGAGTCGGTACATCGCGACCGGCGTGCGGCGCGCGCGTGTGTCGGGACGGCCGAGCGCTTAGTCTGCCCGGCCATGCTCGCAAACGGACCCGTGCTCGAGATCGACTCGCTCGCGAAGCGCTACGGCCGCACGGACGCGCTGCGCGACGTGTCGTTCGTCGTCGGGAGCGGTGAGATCCACGGGTTGCTCGGACCCAATGGGTCGGGCAAGACGACGACGCTCGCCTGCGCGCTCGGGCTCGAGCGTCCGACGCGGGGGAGCGTGCGCATCCTCGGCCTGCCCGCGGCGCGCGTGCACGAGACGAACGGCGCGGTCGGCGTCGTCTTCGACGGCGCGAGCCTGCTCGGTGGTCTGACCGTGCGCGACAACCTCGAATACGCGCGCCTCCTGCTCGGACACGGCGGCGGTCGAACGGCGGACGAGGTCATGGCGCTCGTCGGCGTCGAACGTTTGGCGACGCGGCGCGCCGGACGCCTGTCGCTGGGGCAGAAGAAGCGCGTCGCGGTCGCGCGCGCGCTGCTCGGCAAGCCCGCGCTGCTGATCCTCGACGAGCCGCTCTCGGCGCTCGACACGCAGGGCGTCGACGCGATGCTGCGCCTCATCCGCACGCTCGCGAACGAGGGCGTGACGGTCGTCCTGTCGAGCCACCGCCTGGTCGAGATGGAGCGTGTCATCACGCATGCGACGATCCTCGCCGAGGGGCGTGTGCGCGGGACCGGTACGCTCGATGCGCTGTTCGCTTCGGCGCCCATGACGGTCGAGTTGCGTGTCACGCGCGCGGCGATCGCTGAGCGCGTCATCGCGTCGCACGGAACGCTGCTGAGCGTCACCGCGCCGGTCGACGGCGACGCGGCGACCCTCGTCGCTCGCCTCACGGACGCCGGAGATGCGGCGAGCGTCGCGACGCGCGACGCCGCGCTCGCGAAGCTGAACCGCGCGCTGCTCGAAGCGGGATGCGAGGTCGCGGGCCTGATTCCCGCGCGGCGCGACCTGCTCGCGCTGTTCCACTCGCTCGTGTCCGCCGACGAAGCCGCGCCCGGACGCGCCCGCGAAGCGAGCGAGGTGCACGCTTGAGCGGTGTCCTGCGCACCCTTCACGCCGAGGCGTTCCGCCTGCGCAAGACGCGCACGGTGGGCTGGTCACTCGTGTTCCTCGCCGTCGTCGCCGCGGCGCGCGTCTTCGCGGCGCACGTCGGCACCGCCGTCTCCAGCGTCTCCGCGAACGCGGCGAGCGCGAGCGAAGGCGACGTTTCGGGCACGGCCTGGGGACCGTTCGTCGACGGCTGGCGCACCGCGCTCTCGGCCGCGACGTTGCTCCTGCTCCTGCACGCGACGCGTTCGATCGCCGCCGATCGCGAGAGCGGGATCTTGCGTGTGACGTGGACGCGCGCCACGTCGCGCGGCGCCAGCGTGGTCGCGCGCGCGCTGCTCTCGCTCGGGCTCATCGTCGCCGCGTTCGCCGTGACCGGCGTCGCGGCGTTCGTCACGGCCGGCGCGTTGTTCGATTTCGGCGCGCTCGTCGAGGACGGCTACGAGTTCCTGACCGCGGCCGAGCTGCGCGTCGAGCTCGCCACGGCCGCGCTCGCCGTGCTCCCGGCGTTCGCCGCGACGTACGCCTTCGGCCTGGCCGTTTCCGCGGCGACGCGCAGCGCCACGGTCGCGACCAACGTCGCGCTCAGCGTCTTCCTGGCCTTCGACCTCTTCAAGGAGGCGCTCGGCGGCGCGCAGCAGTGGGTCTTCGCGGCCTTCGTGCCGTCGTTTGTCGACGGCTCGGCGCTCAGCGCGATGTCCGGCGTCGCGCGCGGTTTCTCGGACGCGGGGTTGTCTCCGCGCTTCCTCGAGCTGAGCCTGATCGTTCCGTCGGTCCAGGCGCTCGTGTTCCTCGTCCTCGCCTGTATCGCCGCGCGTGTGCGCGGCGGTTGAAACGCTCGCCACGTCCCCGCCGTACCCCGCACGATGCTGAGCCGACCGCTTTCCCTCGCGCTGCCCGCGTTCTTGGCCGTCGGCCTGGCCGGCTGCGCGTCCGCGCCCGAGGCTCCGATCCCCTTGCCGTTGCCCGAGACCTTGGCTTGGGCGTCGGACGCCGGTGAAGCGGGCGCGTTCCTCGGGTTGAAGACGCGTGAGAACGTGAGCGGCTCGCTCGACGCGCTCGACTTCGGCACGGGCCTGAAGGTGGCGCGCGTCGTCGAGAACTCGCCCGCCGCGCGCGCCGGCATTCAGACGGGCGACGTCGTCGTCGAGGCGAACGGCGTGCGGACCGACGACCCGAGCACGCTCGACGCGCTCGTCGCGAACGCCGCACCCGGCGCCGAGTGGTCGCTCGAGGTCCAGCGCGGCGACACGGTCTTCGCCGTTCCCGTGACGCTCGGCGCGAGCGGAGCGGGCGACGCCGGGGCGCCGCGCGCCACGCCGCTCTACCGCCTGGATCCGGCGCGTTCGCGGGCGGCGTGGCTCACGACTCCGCGCGGCGTGGTCCTCGTCTCCGCGGCGGAGGGGTCGCCGTTCGTGCGCGCCGACGTTCCGATCGGGAGCGTCGTCACGCACCTCGAAGGCGAGCGCGTCGTCTCCGACCAGGGGTTGATCCGCGCGCTCCAGACCCATCCGCCCGGCGCGCGCGTCGCGATTCGGTTCCTTAATGAGGAAGGCGAGCCCGAGGCGCGCGACGTCACGCTGCGCGACGAGGTCACGCGGGTGATCGACGCGTCGATCCCGGTGCTCGCGAGCTACCACGCGACCGCGGACGGCGGCGAGTCGTCGTTCGTGCTGCTCGACCTTTGGATCCTCTCGCTCGTCCGCTACGAGCGCGTCGGCGCCGAGCGACGCTGGCGCTTGCTGCGCTTCTTCGAGTTCGCGACGGGAGTGGGGGACCTCGCCGAATGAGCGCGAGCGCGTTCGCATGCCTGGCCGCGCTCGTCGCCGCCGCCGCCTCGAGCGACGACGTGCGTTACATCGACGCGTCGATCCCGACCGAGGGGCGCCTGCTCGAAACGGCCTTCGCCGACGTCGACGGGCGCGCCGGGCTCGAGCTCTGTCGCGCGCTGCTCTCGCCGGCCGGCGAGCGCTCGCTCGCGTTCCACCACATGAACAAGAAGGGCGTCGACGCCGCGCCCTTTCGCGTCGTGCCCATGCTCCCCGACGCGATCGCGTTCGCCTTCGCCGACGTGCGCGCGGAGCCGGGGGACGAGCTGGTCCTGCTCACGAAGAGCGGCGCCTACTCCTACTCGCTCGCCCACGAGGGCTTCCGCGGCAACCTGACGCGGCTGGTCGCGCTCGACCTGATCTACGACGTCGCCGACCCGCGCGAGCTTCCGCAGTGGGAGTACGTGCTGCGGCGCGCGGGAGGCGACTGGTTGCTCCTCCCCGATGCGAACGGCTACTCGATCTTCGGTCCGTCGGCGAAGCCGGACGAGGGCTACGTGCGCGTCGCCGGGTACGCGGCGACGCGCCCGAGCGCGGCGCCACTGGACGACGACGAGCGCGGCAACGTGCGCATGGGGAGCGGCGGCTTCGACATCGCGGCGGCGGTGCCGTCGCGCTTCGACCTCGCGCTCCCGTTCGTCGAGGAGGCGAGCGCGCGGCGGCGCTTCCTCGCCAGCGAGCGCTCGATCCGCGCACCGGCGCTGGTCGACGTCGACGGCGACGGACTGGTCGACGTCGTGACGCGCAACGAGCGCAGCCTCTCGGTCTATCTGTCGCGCGCGGACGCGGGCGACGACGAGCGCAGACCCGACCGCGTCGAGCAACTGCTCGAGTCCATGCGGCCGAAGGACGCGACCTGGGAGGGCGTCGAGCTGTCCTTCGCGGACCTCGACGGCGACGGGCTGGTGGACCTGCTCGCGACCGCGCGCGAGGAGTCGAGCGGGATCGGAAATGTGGAGGTCACGCTCTTCGCGCTGCTGAACGACGGCGCGCGGCTCGTGCCGGACACGCCGTCCCAGGTGCTGCGTTTCGAGGCGGCCGACCTGCGCGTCTTCGTCGCCGACGTCGACGGCGACGGTCGCCTGGACCTCGGACTGCGCAAGTTCGAGATGCCCTCGCTGCTCGGCACCGTGGCCGGCGTCGAGTTCACCTTCACGCACCTGCTCTTCCTCGGCCAGAAGGGCGCGCGACCGTTCGAGCGCAAGCCCGTGCTGCAGCAGTCGAAGAGCTACGACGAGAACACGATCCAGGACCTGTTCGTCGGACGCGAGTGGAAGCTCGACTGCGACGGCGACGGCATCGCGGACCTGGTCGAGGTGGACATCGAGGGGCGCGTTTCGGTGCGGCGGCTCGTGCGCGACAAGAGCTTCTTCGGCGGCACGACCTGGAGCCTGTCCGAGACGCCGTGGGCGCGCTTCGAGACCGCGGGCGAGGCGCTCGACGTCGAGGTGCGCGACCTGAACGGCGACGGGCTCGGCGACATCGTGAGCGCGACCGATCGCACGCTCATGCTGCTCCTGTCCTCGCGCGTGGGGGACGGCGAATGAATCCCAGCGCCGCCGTTCTGTTCTGGCCGCTCGCGCTCGCGGGACCGACGCCCGTCGCGCAGACGGCGGACGTCGCGACGAGCACGATCCACGTCGACGACACGGACGGACGGCTCGGACTCGTCGACGTCGACGGCGACGGAGACGCGGACCTCGTGCTGGTCGACCCGAGCGGGATCGCCGTGCGCGAGCTGCGCGCGGACGGCACCTTCGCCGCGGAGCCCGATCGCCGCATCGCGTGGCCGTCCGCCGACGCTGGGTGGACGCTGGTCGACGCCGACGGGAACGGGACGGTCGAACTCGCGCTCTACGTCGACGCCGAGCGGGTGCGCATCGTGCCCCTCGACGGCTCCGCGACGGACGCGGGCCGCGTCGAGCTCGAGTTCGCGGGCGAGCTCCCGCGCGGACACGTGCGCATGGACTTCCTGCGCGACGTGAACGGCGACGGCCGCGTCGATGCGGTGCTGCCGAGCTTCGGCGCCTACTCGATCTTCCTGCGCAACGAGGACGGCGGCTTCGCGGAGCCGCTGCGCGTGCGCTTCGAGTCCGACATCGACTTCTCGTTCGGTGCACCCGACGAGCTCGACGCCGTGTTCGGACGCGAGATCGTCGTTCCGTGGTTCTCGCTCGAGGACGTCGGCGGGGACGGCGACGT
>JAJDEV010000173.1 GCA_029259605.1 Planctomycetota bacterium
CACGGCGGCAACATCGACGGGTTCGCGGCGCTTGTCGCTCTGCTCCCCGAGTCGAACCTCGGGTTCGTCTTGCTCACGAACGTCTCGTCGACGTCGCTGCAGCAGTCCGTGCGCGGGCTCGTGTGGAACGCGCTGCTCGGCGCTCCCCCGGCGGCGGACGCCGCGCACGCCTCCGACGCGGACGACGGTTTCGCCGACTTCGTCGGCGCGTACACGGCCAACTTCGGGCCGTACCGCGACGCGACGTTCGAGGTGCTCGTCCGCGGCGATCGACTCGCGCTCGCGATTCCGGGGCAGGCGGCGTTCGAGCTGCTCGAACCGAACGCGAAGGGCCGGCGACCGTTCGCGTTGGTGCCCGATCAGCTCGAGGTCGACTTCCAGCGCGACCCGGCGGGCCGCGTCGTCGTGCTCGACCTCTATCAGTCCGGGTTCCGCTTCGAGCTGCCGCGCGCGGGTTACGTTCCGCCGTCCGACCTCGCCGGTGAAGACCCGGCCCCCTACCTCGGCTCGTACCGCGACCCGCGGATCCAGGACCTGATCCAAGTCGTCGTGCAGAACGGACGGCTCGCCTGCGATTACCCCGGGCAGATGGTCTACGCGCTGCGGCCGCCCGCCCACGGGGACGACGGGCACGGCGGCGATCACATCTGGCGCTTCCGCGTGAGCGACACCTTCGGGCTCGAGTTTCACCTCGGCGACGACGGACGCGCGGCCTCGCTCACCTTCCACGAGCGAGGCACGACGCGCATCTGCCCGCGCGTCGGCGGCGAGGGTGTGTCCGACCTGCTCACGACCGACGGGCTCCTCGAACTTCGGCGCTCGGCCGCGCGCGGCGATGCGCTGCGCGCGCTCGGCGCGACGCGCATGACCGGCACGGTGCGCTTCGTGCACGCTGGAATCGACGGCTCGATCGAGACGCTCTTCGACGGTCCGGAGCGCTTCGCGCAGGGCACGACCTTCGAGCCGTTCGGCTGGAGCCGCTCGGGCTACGACGGCGAGCGCGGTTGGACCGACTCGCCGTTCGCACCGTCGGACGAGCCGTCGGGCAAGCGCCTCGCGCAGCTGCGCCTGTCGCATCCAACGACGTCGATCGGCGATTGGTCGCGCACCTTCGACTCCGTGCGCGTCACGCGCGCCGCCGAGATCGACGGCAGGCACCACTGGGTCGTGCGGCTGAAGACCGACGAAGCGCCCGAGCTCGTCGCGTTCGTCGACTCGCTCACCGGCGACGTCACGCGGATGGAGTCGGAGACGATCGTCCCCGGTCTCGGCGCCCTGAGCCAAACGACGACGTTCGGCGACTACCGCGACGTCGGCGGCCTGCGCTTCCCGTTCGCGATCGACGTCGAGGACGCGGCGACCGGACGCTTCAGCGTGCGTTACGCGACGATCGAGACCGGAGTCGAGCTCGCACCCGACGCGTTCTCGCGCCGCTAGCGAATCACGCCGCGCCGAGGTGGCGCGAGATCTGGATCGCGGTCTCGCGCAGCTCGGCGGTGAGCTCGTCCAGACGATTGCCCGTGAGTCGATGCTTCGGCCCGCCGACGCTCAGCGCGGCGACGACGTCCCCGCGCGAATCGCGGATGCCGACGGCGACCGCCACGTAGCCGGGCTCGAGCTCCTCGGAGTTCACCGCGTAGCCCTGGTCGCGCACGCGGCTCAGCTCGCCGTCGAGGTCCGCGCGGCGCGTGATCGTGCGCTCGGTGAGCGGCCGCAGCCGATCGCCGAGCACGCTCCGTCGCCGTTCCGGTTCGAGCGCGGCGAGCAGGATCTTCCCGGACGACGTCGCGTGCGCGGGCCACGACGTGCCGATGCACGGGATCGCGCCGATGACGTGCGCGCCCATCGACTCGGCCACGATCTGCACCTTGCCCTCGACGAGCATCTCGAGCGTGACGGTCTCGCTCGTGCTCGCGGCGAGCGCGTCCATCTCGTGCTGCGCGAGCTCGCGCAAATCGCCCGTCCCCGTCGCGCGCCGCCCGAGCGCGGCGATCTGCGGCCCGAGCCGGAACCCGTCGGTCGCGGGGTTGCGCTCGACGAGCCCCTCGGCCTCGAGCGCGGAGAGGATGCGGATCGCCGTCGAGCGGTTCAGCCCCGAGCGCGCGTGGATCTCGGCGAAGGTCAGCTCGGGCGCGGCGCCGTGGAACAACTTGAGCAGGCGCAGGGCGCGGACGACCGACTGGGTGCCGGCATAGGCCCCATCACGCCGCCCGGAGGTGGCTCGCGTCGCGCCAGCGTTCATCATGTGACCAGTCGTCCAGACTGTGCACATCCTGACACTCACCGGACGATCGCGCAAGGTGAGGACCGGTTCGAACTGAACGTCACGACCGACCGCGCACACGGCCCACCGTCGTCCCGCCGTCATGAATCCAGCAAAGGTCGAGATCTACCGCGGACCGCTCGCTCCTGAAGTCATCGACTTGGGGTTTGACCCGGAGCAACGTTTCCTGATGGCTCTCCTAAGAGACGGGACCGACGTCTTTCTTTTTCGATTCGACAATGCGGCGTCGACGACTCCAACGCTCGTCGTCGATTCGCTCTCTGTGCCCGAAGCTGGCGCGATGCAGACGATCCAACGATGGAATCACGAGGTCCTCGGTCGTGTTCGGCTGCTTAGCGACGGTCCGGCGTACTCGACAAGAATCGCCCTCGTCGATTCGGACAATGACGGGTCGTTCGACGGCGCGCCGATCATCGGCGACCGCACTATCTTCGTTACGAGCGGAATCGATCGATGCGATCTCTGGGACGACTTGCTCGGACCGTAGATCGCCGCGACTTACACGTGGGGCACGCCATCCCAACGCGTCGGATTGCCCGCTGAGACGCGTGCCGCTCAGTTCGCGCCAAACGCGCGGCGCACGATGTGCTCCTGCTCCGCGGTGTGGCGGCGGAAGGAGCCGGTGGCCGGGCTCGGCGATTCCGCGCGGCCGCAGTACTGGATCGGCAGGCCGAGGTCGCGGAAGCGCTGCTGCACGAAGGACCACGCGCCCATGTTGCGCGGCTCCTCTTGGCACCAGACGAGGTCGGCGCCGGGGCAGCGCTCGAAGATCGCCTTCAGCGCGTCCGCCGGGACCGGGTAGAGCTGCTCGACGCGGACGAGCGCGACGTCGTCGCGTCCCTGCTCGGTGCGGAACGCCGCGAGGTCGTAGTAGACCTTGCCGGTCGAGAGCACGACGCGGCGCGGCTCCTTCGGCATGTCGTCGTCGGCGAGCACCTCGCGGAAGCCGCCCTTCGTGAAGTCCTCGATCGGGCTTGCCGCGCGCTTGTCGCGCAGGAGCGACTTGGGCGTGAAGATGACGAGCGGGCGCTTCTCGGCCGCGAGGCCCTGGCGCCGGATCAGGTGGTAGAACTGCGCCGTCGTCGTGCAGTTCGCGACGGTCATGTTGCCGGTCGAGCACAGGTTGAGGAAGCGCTCGGGGCGCGCGCTCGAGTGCTCGGGTCCCTGCCCGTCGTAGCCGTGCGGCAAGAGCAGCGTGACGCCGGACTTCTGCTTCCACTTCGCCTCGCCCGACACGATGAACTGGTCGATCTGGATCTGCGCGCCGTTCGCGAAGTCGCCGAACTGCGCCTCCCACAGGACGAGCGCATCGGGGCGCGCGATCGAGTAGCCGTACTCGAAGCCGAGCACCGCCTCCTCCGACAGCAGCGAGTCCCACGCGTCGAACTGCGCGCCGCCGCGCGCGATGCCCTTGAGCGGCACGTGGTCGACCTCGGTGGCCTGGTCGCGAATGACGGCGTGCCGGTGGCTGAACGTCCCGCGTCCGGAGTCCTGGCCCGCGAGGCGGATCGAAACCGCGTCGCGCAGCAGCGTCCCGTAGGCGAGCGTCTCGGCGCAGCCCCAGTCGAGCCCCTGCTCGCCGCGCACCATGCGCTCGCGCCGCCGCAGCTGGCGCAGCAGGTTGGGGTGCACGATGTGGCCGACCGGCATCTCGTTGCTGCGGTCGATGATCTCGACCAGCTCGTCGGCCGGGACGCCGGTGTCCGGCGAGGCCGCCGTGACGTAGTCCGCCGGATCGTCGTCGTCGAGATCGATGATGTCGTCCTCGGCGAGCGGTGCCTCCTCGACCACGCCCGCGGCCGCGCGCGCCGCCTCGAGCTCGGCCTGGAAACGCTCCGCGATCGCCGCCAGCTCGCCCTCGTCGAGGTCGCCCCGGCGCTGGAGCAGTTCGGTGTACGTCCCGCAGACCGTCGGGTGGCGGCGGATCTTCGAGTAAAGCACCGGCTGCGTGTAGGCCGGCTCGTCGCCCTCGTTGTGGCCCCAGCGCCGGTAGCAAACCATGTCGATCACGGCGTCGGCGCCGAACTCGCGCTGGTAGTCGACGCCGAGCGCGACGGCACGCAGCACGGACTCGGGATAGTCACCGTTCGCGTGCATGATCGGCGACTGCACGCTCTTCGCGATGTCCGTGCAGTAATAGGTGGAGCGCAAGTCGCGCGGTCCCGCCGTGAAGCCGATCTGGTTGTTGACGACGATGTGCAAGGTGCCGCCGTTCGCGAAGGCCGGCAGCTGCGACATGTTGAAGCACTCGGCGACGACGCCCTGGCCGCTGAACGCCGCGTCGCCATGCACGAGGATCGCGAGCACCTTCTTGCGATCCGTGTCGCGCAGCGCGTCCTGGTACGCGCGCGTCATGCCGCACACGACCGGATCGACCGCCTCGAGATGGCTCGGGTTCGCGCACAGGAAGACTTCGACCTGGCGCCCGGAGCGCGCCGTATAGATCCCGCGCTGGCCGAGGTGGTACTTGACGTCGCCCGACCCCTCCTTCGACAGCGGCAAGAGCACGCCCTCGAACTCGCGGAAGACCTGCGCGTACGTCTTGTCGAGGATGTTGACGAGCACGTTCAGCCGCCCGCGGTGCGCCATGCCGATGACGACCTTCTCGACGCCGTTCTCGGACGCGCGATCGATCGCCGACGACAGCGCGGGGATCAGCGTGTCGGCGCCTTCGAGCGAGAAGCGCTTGTTGCCGACGTACTTGCTGTGGAGGAACTGCTCGAAGTTCTCGGCGCGGTAGAGGCGCTCGAGGGTCTCGAGGATGCGCTCCTTCGACGGCTTCTCCGTGTCGATCGAGTTCTCGACCCGGTCGCGCACCCACGTCTTGCGCTCCCAATTGGAGATGTGCATGTACTCGATCGACCAGCGCCGGCAGTAGGCGCGGCGCAGGACGTCGAGGATCTCGCGCAGCGTCAGCTTGCGCTTGCCCGCCAGCCCGCCCGCGAGGAACACGCGGTCGAGGTCCCAGATCGTGAGTCCGTACGCGGTCGGATCGAGCGACGGGATCGGGTCGGGCTTGTACTCGAGCGGATCGAGGTCCGCGAGGCGGCAGCCGCGCACGCGGTACGCGTTGATCATGCTCCAGACCTTCGTCTGGGTCTCGCTGCTGCTGCGGCCGCGGGCGCCGCCGACGGTCGACTTGTGCTCGTCGCGTTGCGCGACGTACGGCGTCCACGGCACGCGAATCGACGAGAAGATGTCGTCGTAGAAGCCGTCGGCACCGGCGAGCAGTTCGTCGAGGCGGCGCAGGAACAGCCCCGACTCCGCGCCTTGGATCACGCGGTGGTCGTACGTGCTCGTCGCCGTCATCACCGGACCGACCGCCACCTCGGCCAGCGACGCGGCGGACGCGGCCGCGACCTCGGGCGGAACACCGATCCCGCCGGTCGCGACGATCAGCCCCTGTCCCTTCATCAGGCGCGGCACGCTCATCTCGGTGCCGAAGCCACCCGGGTTCGTGAGCGTGACGTTCGTGCCCTGGTAGTCGGCCGCCGTCAGCTTGCCTTCGCGCCCACGCTCGACGATGTCCTGGTAGGCGTTGTAGAAGTCCTTGTAGTTGAGGCTCGCGGCGCCCTTGATGCTCGGCACGACGAGCATGCGTCCGTTGGGACCGGGCACGTCGATCGCGAGCCCGAGGTTCACTTCGTCGGGCACCTTGCGGTACGAGCGCCCGTCCTTGCTGACGTGCGACGCGATCATGCGCGGCTGCTCGCCGAGCGCGCGCGCGAGCGCGAAGGCGATGATGTGCGTGTACGAGGACTTGCCGAGCGCGCGCACGCGCATGTGCTCGTTGAGGATGAGGCGGTTCTCGGTCAGCACCTTGCACGGGATCGTCCGCACCGAAGTCGCGGTCGGGATCTCGAGGCTCGCTTCCATATTGGAAGCGATGCGGCCGGCGATGCCCGAGAGCAGCTCGAGCTCTCCGTCGGCATCGCGACCCGACGCGTCCCGCGTGGCCGCACGCTTCTCGGGCGTGGGCAGCGGCGGTTCGGGCGTCGGCGCCGTCCCGACGGGCGCCCCGCCCGGGTGCCCCTCCGCGCGCTCGAAGATCTGTCGCCACGCTTCGTCGACGCTCGAGGCATCGACGAGCCACTCCTCGAACAGCGCTTCCACGTAGCCCGCGTTGACGCCGTACTCTTGCTCGAAGTCGAGTCCCATCGGCGACACTCTACAGGAAAGCGTGTCGCGAAGAGCGCGTGTCAGTCTGCGGAAGAGAGGTGTTCCCAGCGGCGCTCGGCCGGACCGTCGACCGTCTGCTCGAATCCGCACGCGGCCCAGCCCGCTTCGACGAGCGCACCGAGGTTGTCGAACGCGCCGAACATCCCGCCGCGCATGTCGACCAGGTTCGTGAACCCCATCGGGGCCAAGAGCTCGCAGGCACGCTGCGAACGTCCGCCGGCCTTTCAGACGAAGACGAGCTTCGCGTCCTTCTCGAAGACGCGGCCCATCACGGCCACGAACTCGGGGTTGGGCGACATTCCCGCGGGGCTCCGGAACGCGTACGGGATGTTGAACGCTCCGGGCGCGTGGCCCGCCTCGAACTCCTCGACGGTACGGACGTCGACCAGCGCGTGCTCGCCGTCCTGGAGGAGCGCGCGCGCGCCGGCGGGATCGGTCGACTGGTAGCTCATGGACGAGTCGTTCGTGGACGGGTGGGACATGGGAGGTGGGCGGTACGGACGGCGCGCATCATAGGGTTTCCGCGCGTTCGGTCACGCATCCGGGGGAATCGTCGCGTACGGTGCCGACGATGATGGCAGGCGCCCCGCAACGACGACCTCTCGCCCTCCGTCTCTTGCCAGCGCTCGCGCTCCTCGCGGCGGCATGCGGCGGCAAGACCGACCCACCGTCGATCCTCTTGCTCACGCTCGACACGACGCGCTCCGACGCGTTGTCGTGCTATTCGGGTTGGGCGGAGACGCTCGGGCACACGACGGCGACGACGCCGAACATCGATCGGATCGCGGCCGAGGGCATGCGCTTCGACTCCGCCTTCACGTCGACGCCGCTCACGCTCCCCGCGCACACCTCGATCCTCACCGGCCTGTACCCCATCCGGCACGGGATCCGCAACAACGGCATGGGCGCCGTGCCGGACGCCGCGGACACGCTCGCCGAGCGCGCGCGGCGCGAGGGGTATCAGACCGCCGCGTTCGTGGGCGCGGTCGTGCTCGACGAGCCGTTCGGGCTGGGCCAGGGGTTCGACGCGTACGGCGCGCCCATCGCCGCGGACCCGACCGACTACGACGGCGAGCGGCCCGCGCGCGAGGTCGTCGACGACGCGCTCGCCTGGCTCGACGCGCGCGATCGCGAGCGACCGTTCCTGCTCTGGCTGCACTTCTACGATCCGCACACTCCCTACAACGAGCCGGACGTCGCGGGCTGCGAGCATCCCGCGGGCGACCGGTCGCTACGCGCGATCTACCTGCGCGAAGTGTGCGCGATGGATCGCGAGATCGGGCGCGTCTTCGATCGCCTGGACGCCGAGGGCGAGTTCGACCGCGCGATCGTGATGGCGATCGGCGACCACGGCGAGGCGTTCGGCGAGCACGGCGAGGACGGGCACACGGCGCACGTCTACGACACGACGCTGCGCGTACCGCTGCTCGTGCGGCTCCCGGGCGGCGAGCGCGGCGGCACGGTTCGCTCGGACGTCGTGAGCGTGGTCGACGTGCTCCCATCGCTGGTCGCAACCGCCGGCTGGGGCAAGGGAGCGGGCGACCTCGACGGGCTCGCGCTGCTCGACGCCGAAGCGCCCGCGGATC
Source organism: Planctomycetota bacterium (assembly GCA_029259605.1). Classification (GTDB taxonomy): domain Bacteria; phylum Planctomycetota; class UBA1135; order UBA1135; genus OFTM281. The sequence goes on from JAJDEV010000173.1 coordinate 8,050, forward strand.
GCGGCGTGTACTTCGAGTCGTACTACGGCTACCTGTCGTTCGGATGGAGCCCGCTCGCGGGTTGGCTCGACCGGGACGGCAAGTACGTGCACTCGAGCGAACCCGCGTTCTACGACCTCGCGCGCGACCCGAACGAAGACGCCAACGAGTTCGCGGCGCGGCGCGCGGACGTGCGGCGCTATGAACTCGCGATCTCCGACCTGGCGGAGCGCACGCCGCTTCCGCGCGAAGACGCCGCCGTCGAGGACGATGTGCTCGACAGCCTGCGCGGCCTCGGCTACGTCTCGGTCGGCACGGTCTCGGGCGACCTGCCCCACCCGCTCGAGACGCTCGACCTCCCGAGCCCCGAGCGCATGATCGAGTTCTACGAGCTGACGCTCGACGCGGTCGAATTGGCGCAGGCGGACAAGTCGGAGGAGGCGCTCGCGATCCTCGAGCGCGTCGTCGCGGCCAACCCGAAGAACCCGTTCGCGCTCGGACACAAGAGCGGTTGCGAGCTGCGGCTCGGCAAGTACGAGCAGGCGGAGCAGTCGCTGCGCGCGCTGATCGCGTGCAACCCGACCCCGGAGCCCGCCGCGTACTTCCGGCTCGGCGCGTGCCTGCGCGCGCTCGGTCGGCACGCGGAAGCGATCGAGCCGCTCGAGACGGCCGTGCGCATGAAACCGGACCGCCCGCGCTTCCTGCGCGAGCTCATCGGCGCGTTCCGCGACGCGGACCGCCGCCCCGAGGCGATCGAGTACATCCGCAAGCTCCAGGCGCTCGAGGAGTGATCGGCACGCCGGTCGCGTCGCGCGCCTGGCATAATGATCGGTTCGCCACGCGACTCCCAATGTCCCTCCCCACGTCACCGGCTTCCGCGCTCGACCGCCACGCACGCCCGCTGCGCAACCTGCGCGTCTCGGTCACGGATCGGTGCAACCTGCGCTGCGCGTACTGCATGCCCGAGGAGGAGTACGCGTGGCTCGCGAAGGACCGCATCCTCACCTTCGAGGAGATCTCGCGCCTGGTCGACGCCTTCGCGTCGGTCGGCGTGGACCGCGTGCGGCTCACGGGTGGTGAACCGTTGCTGCGCCGCGACCTCGATCGGCTCGTCGCGTTGATCGCCGCGAAGCCGGCGATTCGCGACATCGCCATGACGACCAACGCGATCACGCTTCCGGATCACGCCGCCGCGCTGCGCGCCGCAGGATTGGGGCGACTCACGATCAGCCTCGACACGCTCGACGCCGAGCGCTATCGAGCGCTGACGCGTCGCGACGATCTTTCGCGCGCGCTCGCCGGGGTCGACGCGGCACGGGACGCGGGCTTCACGGGAACGAAGCTGAACACCGTCGTCATGCGCGGCGTGAACGACGACGAGCTCGCGCGGCTGCTCGCCTTCGGGCGCGAGCGTTCGATCGAAGTGCGCTTCATCGAATACATGGACGTCGGCGGCGCGACGCATTGGTCGATGGACAAGGTCGTGTCGCGCACGGAGATGCTCGAGCGCATCGCGAGCGACATGGGCGCGGTCGAGACGCTCGAGACCGAAGGCACGGGAACGAGCGCCGCGCCGGCCGATCGCTATCGCCTCGCGGACGGGACGGTGTTCGGCATCATCGCGTCGACCACGCGCCCGTTCTGCGGGACGTGCGACCGCAGCCGGCTCACCTGCGACGGGCAGTGGTATCTGTGCCTGTACGCGGCGAAGGGCATCGACCTCGCGGGGCCGTTGCGCGCGGGGGCGTCGAGCGACGAGCTGGCCGCGCGCATCCTCGGGCGCTGGGTCGAGCGCGACGACCGCGGCGCCGAGGCGCGGCTCGCGGCGCCGCGCACGCCGCTCGATGTGTCCGAGCTGCGCGACGATCCGCACCTCGAGATGCACACACGCGGCGGCTGAGGGCGCCGGGCGGACGCGCGAAAACCGCGCTCACGGGTTCCCAGGCGCCGATTCCGCACGCGTCCGCGCGCCGTCGGCGTCGAACACCTCGGATTCCGCGCGCCCGAAGCGCTCCGCGGGCGTCGCGAAACGGCCGCCGAAACGCGCCCGATGCGCGCCCCTAACCCTCAAAGCTGCTTGAGCTTACGCCGATCCCGCGTGGACCGCGGAGGGCCTCGACCGGGTCCGCGATGGGCGCCGGTCGCCGGGGCCTCGGGGGCGCGCCTCGGACGCTCCGCGGACCGCCGGATGCCCGCCCTCTTCAAAGTCGCTTTTGGACGCAACGCACGCTCAACGGAACACCGCCCCCCGAACGAACCCCGTTGACCGTCGGTTGAGGGTCACCTGCTTCCCGTTTGTCCCCCGCGCTCCTGCCCCCCATATTTTGTGGGGGGGTGATCTTGAGCCACTACGGGTGGCGCTCTAGCCTCTGCTTCCCGTCGATCGGAGCGCCCGGCCCCTCACGAGCTCCCGCGGTCGTCGGCCCCTGTGAACGCGCCGGAACGTGCTTTCCCGCATCGGAGTCCCCTGGACCCCGGGAGGGCGATTGCGACTCCGTCGCGGACGGGACCTGAATCCGAGCCCCTGCCACCCCGTTCGACACCCCAAGCCCACCAGGTTTGCGTATGAACTCGCCGGCCTCCGACGCTGGAACGCTCGCCCGCACCGATGAGCCCGAATTCGAGCTCACCCCCCAAAGCCCGACGTCGTCACCGACGGCCGGCAAGGCCGGGGAACCGGCGACGCCTCCCGCCACGAATCCATCCACCAGCCGGATGCAGGTGAAGAAGCGCGACGGGCACCTCGAGCCCGTCGACATCATCAAGATCGTGCGCGCCGTCGAGCGTTGCTGCGAAGGGCTCGACAACGTCGACTCGATGCGCATCGCGACGCGCACGATCAGCGGGCTCTACGACAACGCGACGACCCAGGAGCTGGACCAGCTCTCGATCCAAACGGCGTCGTCGCTCATCGCCGAGGAGCCGCAGTACTCGCGCCTCGCCGCGCGCCTGCTCTGCACGTTCATCGACAAGGAGGTCCGCAACCAGGACATCCACTCCTTCTCGCAGTCCGTTCGCGCTGGGCACAAGAACAAGCTGATCTCGGACGAGACGGCGGCCTTCGTCGATGCGCATGCGCGCAAGCTCAACGACGCGATCCGCAAGTCGAACAACGACCTGTTCGAGTACCTCGGGATCCGCACGGTCTACGACCGCTACCTGCTGGTCAATCCGCACACGCGTGAGGTGTTCGAGACGCCGCAGTACTTCTTCATGCGCGTCGCGTGCGGGCTCACGCAGGACCCGCACGAGGCGATCGACTTCTACCGGTTGATCTCGTCGCTGCAGTACCTGCCGAGCTCCCCCACGCTGTTCAACTCGGGCAGCGACCGCTCGCAGTGCTCGTCGTGCTATTTGCTCGACTCGCCGGTCGACGACCTGGTGGAGATCTACGAGCGCTACGCCGACGTCGCGAAGCTCTCGAAGTACGCCGGCGGCATCGGCCTCGCGTACCACCGCATCCGCTCCAAGGGTTCGCTCATCCGCGGCACGAACGGGCACTCCAACGGCATCGTGCCGTGGCTCAAGACGCTCGACTCGTCGGTCGCGGCCGTCAACCAGGGCGGCCGCCGCAAGGGCGCCTGCTGTGTCTACCTCGAGTCGTGGCACGCGGACATCGAGGAGTTCCTCGAGCTGCGTGACAACACCGGCGACGACGCGCGCCGCACGCACAACATCAACCTCGCGAACTGGATCCCCGACCTCTTCATGCGACGCGTGAAGGAAGACGGCATCTGGTCGCTGTTCGATCCGAAGGTCGTGCCGCACTTCTGCGATATCTTCGGTGAGGAGTTCGAGACGGCGTACACCGCCGCCGAGCAAGAGGGCCTGTTCGACCGCCAGGTTCCGGCGCGCGAGCTCTACGCGAAGATGATGCGCACGCTCGCCCAGACCGGGAACGGCTGGATGACGTTCAAGGACGCGTCGAACGAGAAGTGCAACCAGACCGGCGAGCACGGGCAGGCGGTGCACCTCTCGAACCTGTGCACCGAGATCCTCGAGGTCACGTCGAAGGACGAGACCGCGGTCTGCAACCTCGGCTCGATCAACCTCGGTCGTCTCGTGAAGGACGGCGCGTTCGACTTCGACCGCCTGGGCGAGATCGCGCGCACCGCGGTCCGCTTCCTCGACAAGGTGATCGACATCAACTTCTACCCGACGCCGACGGCGGCGTCGTCGAACCGCGCCTGGCGTCCGGTCGGGCTCGGCGAGATGGGACTGCAGGACGTGCTGTTCCAGCTCAAGATCCCGTTCGACTCGCCCGAGGCGGCCGAGCTCACCGCGCGCATCCAGGAGGAGATCTACTTCAACGCGCTCACGACGTCGTGCGAACTCGCCGAGGAGAACGGTCCGCACCCGAACTTCCTGATGACGCGCGCGTCGAAGGGCCAGCTGCAGTTCGACCTGTGGGGCGTCGAGCCGGCCGATCCCGAGCGTTGGAACGCGCTCAAGGAACGCATCGGCAAGTTCGGGCTGCGCAACTCGCTGACGCTCGCGATCGCGCCGACGGCGACGATCTCGTCGATCGCCGGTTGCTACGAGTGCATCGAGCCGCAGGTGTCGAACCTGTTCAAGCGCGAGACGCTCTCCGGCGACTTCCTGATCATCAACCGCTACCTCGTGACCGAGCTGCAATCGCGCGGCCTGTGGACCGAGCGCGTGCGCGAGAAGATCAAGCGTTCCGAGGGTTCGATCCAGGACATCGAAGAGATCCCCGCCGACGTGCGCGAGCTGTATCGCACGGCGTGGGAGCTCCCGATGCGCTCGATCATCGACATGGCCGCGGCGCGCGGTCCGTACCTCGACCAGAGCCAGTCGCTCAACCTCTTCATCCAGACGCCGACGATCGGGAAGCTGTCGTCGATGTATCTCTACGCGTGGGAGAAGGGACTCAAGACGACGTACTACCTGCGCTCGCGTCCCGCGACCCGCATCCGTCAGACGACGGCGGCGTCCGCCGAAGTGGCCGTGCCCGACTCCGACGCCGTTGCGTGTTCCCTCGAGAATCCCGAGTCCTGCGAAGCGTGCCAGTAGCCATGACGATCGCCGAAATCCAACCGCAGTCGTCCGGTCGACAGACCGGCGCGAAGATCCTCGACCCGGGGATGGATCTCACGCTCCGTCCGATGCGCTACCCGGTCTTCTACGACATGTACCGGGACGCGATCAAAAACACGTGGACCGTCGAGGAGGTCGACTTCTCGACGGACCTCGTCGACCTGTCCAGTCGGCTGCTGCCCGCCGAGCGCCACCTGATCCACCGCCTGGTCGCGTTCTTCGCGACGGGTGACTCGATCGTGTCGAACAACCTGGTGCTCAACCTCTACAAGCACATCAACGCGCCCGAGGCGCGCATGTACCTGTCGAGGCAGCTCTACGAAGAAGCGCTGCACGTCCAGTTCTACTTGACGCTGCTCGACACCTACATCCCGGATATGAAGGAGCGCGAGCTGGCCTTCGCCGCGATCCACAACGTGCCGGCAATCAAGGCCAAGGCCGACTTCTGCTTCAAGTGGATCGACTCGGTCCAGTCGCTCGAGCGCATCGAGACGAAGAAGGATCGGCGCGACTTCCTGCTCAACCTGATCTGCTTCGCGTGCTGCATCGAGGGGCTCTTCTTCTTCGCCGCCTTCGCGTACGTCTACTTCCTGCGCTCGAAGGGCCTCCTCAACGGCCTCGCCTCCGGCACGAACTGGGTCTTCCGCGACGAGAGCATGCACATGCAGTTCGCGCTCGAGGTCGTCCAGACGGTGCGCAGCGAGGACCCGGACCTCTTCGACGACGAGCTCGACGCCGACGTGAACCGCATGCTCGAGGAAGCCGTCGACTGCGAGATGGAGTTCGCGAACGACATCCTCGGCCAGGGCGTCCCCGGCATGTCGACCGGCGACATGCGCGGCTACCTCGAGTTCGTCGCTGACCAGCGCCTCGCGAACCTCGGCATGCCCAAGCGCTTCGGCACCAAGAACCCCTTCGGATTCATGGAGCTGCAGGACGTCCAAGAGCTGTCGAACTTCTTCGAACGCCGCGTCTCGGCCTACCAGGTCGGCGTGACGGGCGAAGTGGCGTTCGACGAGACGTTCTGAGCGACCGTACG
>JAJDEV010000174.1 GCA_029259605.1 Planctomycetota bacterium
CGCCCGATGGCGACGACGACCGAGATCTCGCGACTGCGCAGGCGCGAGACGCGGCGCATCGCGCGCGGCACGATGAGGAGTCCGCCGGCCGTCAAGAGGAAGAGCACCGCACCGAGTCGCGCCAGGGTCGCGGCCAGGGCGCCGGGGCCGAGGCCACCCCCCGCGGCGACCGCGGTCATCGCGGCGATCAGCACGATCGCGAGGACGTCTTGGACGACGAGCACGCCGAGCACGTGCTCGCGCGCGTCCTTCGGCACGTCGACCTGCTCGAAGACCTTGAACACGACCATCGTGCTCGAGATCGCGAGGCTCGCGCCGAGGAACGTCGACTCCGTGGCGCCCCAGCCGAGCAGCCCTCCGACCGCGATGCCGCTCCACGCGAGGAACGCGACCTGGAGCACGCCCGTCAGTCCGGAGACCGGCAGCACGCGCCGGAGCTTCGCGATCCGAAACTCGAGCCCGAGGGCGAACATGACCAGGATCACGCCGAACTCGGCCAGCGCGCCGACGCGCGCCGGGTCCGCGAAGACCGGGATGCGCAGATACGGTCCGACGATCAGGCCGGCGAAGAGGTATCCGAGCACCGTCGATTGCCGGCATGCCCTCGCGAACACGGCGGTGATCCCCGCGACGCAGAGCACGATCGCGAGGTCGAAGACAAAGACGGAGTGTTCCATCGCGGCCGAGCAGTCTCGCGTTTCGTCGGCGCGGCGAGAAGCGAAAACGCGACGCGTGAAGCGTTCCGTATGCCGCTGTTACGCTCTGGCCCGCGCTCGTTCACGGCGGAACGGATCGCGAGGAGCGCGTCTCAGCGCACGACCAACCGGTAGCTCTCCACCGCGCGGTGCGCGTGCGACGTGTCCGCGAGCGCCACGAAGTACTTCCCCGGTTCCTTCAGCTCGACGCTCCACGCTTCCGTCGCGCGGTCCCGGATGTTCGGCGTGTGCCAGTTCGTGATCGCGCTGTGGTCCGCGTTGTGAACGCGCATCGACGGCGCGAACTCGCCGGTGACGTTTGCTACGACGATCTCGATCTGGCGCGCGCTCGTCACTTCGAACCAGAAGCAGTCGGTGTCGCGCAGCGGGAGGATGTTGCCCTGCACCTCGGCGCCGATCCGGATCGGCGTCGCGCGGCCGAGCGTGTCGTTCGGCTCGTTCGCGTCGCCCGCGTCGTGCGCGAGCCGCAGCCCGTACGTCCCGAAGGTGCGCGCGTCGTTCTTCTCGTCGGCGATGGCGATCGTGTAGCGACCGGGGCGCGGGAGGTCGATGATGTAGGGCTCGGTGCGACCGTTGTTGACCTTGGGGTGGATCCAGTTCGAGAGCGCCGAACGGTTCGGATCGTAGAAGCGAAACGTGGGACTGAGCTCGGTGGGCACGTTCTCGAACACGACGGTCGAGATGCCCTGGCGCTCGACCTCGAACGTGTAATGGTCGGAGTCGCCCTTGGGCAGGATGCTCGCCGTGCGCGCGACGTTCGCCGGCACCAGGACCGCGGTGCCCTGGCTGTCGTTCGGCTCGTCGCCATCCCCCGTGTGCATCGTCAGGTGCAGGGTGTACGGCTCCCACGAGCGCGAGTCGCTGTTGTCGTCGGCGATCGCCAGGTGATAGGCGCCCGCCGCGGGCAGGTCGAGGATCAACGTCTCGGTCGCGCCGTCGGCGATGCGTGGGCTGAGCCAGTTGGTCATGGCCGAGCCCTCGGCGTTGTAGAGGCGGAGCGCCGGCGTGATGCCGTCCGGAACGTGCAGCAGGTCGACTTCGATCGAGCCGCGGCGCTCGATCTCGAAGGCGTAGCGGTCGACGTCGCCCTTGGGCAGGATCGTGCCCTGGACGCGCGCGTCGGGCGAGACGGGCGTCGCGTCGCCGAAGGCCTCGTTCGGCTCGAAGCGGTCGCCCGGGTGGAAGGTCAGGCTGAGTTCGTACGGCGAAGCGGACGTCGAGTCGTGCTTGTCGTCGGCGACGGCGATGGCGTAGCGACCGGCTTCCAACAGGTCGAGCATGGTCGTCTCGCTGCCGCCGTCGACCAGGCGTGGATAGATCCAGTTCGTCAGCGCCGAGCCGTCGCGGTTGTAGAGTCGGAAGGCGGGCGCGATCCCGGAAGGGACCTGGGAGAAGCGCAGCTCGGTCGACCCGCGGCGGTCGATCTCGAAGACGAACCAATCGGTGTCGCGCAACGGGTTGATCGTGCCCTGCGTCGCGCTCGACGGTCCGACCGCTTGGGCTTGACCGAACGAGTCGTTCGGCTCGGTCTCGGTGGCGCGCGTGACGGGAGGCGCGACCGCGCCGGCTCCAGCGGCGCGACCGTTCGCGGGATCGCTCCCGTTCCCCGCGCCACCGGCTCCCTCCGCTTCGCCGTCGCCCGTGACCGAACCGTCGGGACCGATCGGCAGGTCCGGGTATTTCGGATCGAGGCTCCCCGACGACAGCTCCTCCGCATCCGGCAATTCTCTGACCCACGGATCCGACGACGTCGTGCGCGGATCGGACTCCTGCGAGTCCTGGGGGAGCGAGGTCGCCGCGGTGGCCAGCGCGAGTCCGATGGAAGCGAGGGGCATCAATTGCATCCGAACATCTCCCGGATCTTGCCGAGGCTCGGACCGTCGCCCTTGGCGAAGGTCCACGTGTTTTCGTACTCGCGGCCGTAGACGTCCCGGAGCGAGTAGTAGGGACCTTCGACGCCGTGCACGAAGGGCCCCGAGGTCCAGAGCGCGGGGCGCTTGTGCAGGCCGGGGATCGCCGGGACTTCGACTTCGCACGGCGGGGTGTCGAGGCGTGCGCGATACGCGTCGATCGCGGCCTGCGGGTCGTCGCCGTTCTTCACCGCGAGCGTCTCGTCGTTGTAGCCGCTGGTGATGTAGCTGCCGCCCGCGTAGTGGGGGACCCACCCCGCGCCTTCGACGCGGATGACGTAGTACGCGACCTCGACCTCGAGCTCCTCTTCCTCCTCGTCGTTCGCGGGAGGCGTCGATGCCCCGGGCGCCGCGACGACGGGCTCGTCCTCTTCCTCGTCGGCGACCTCGAGCGGATCGAGCGCGAACGTCGTCGTCGCCGAGCCCATCGTCCGGCCGGTCGCGTCCGTCACGTGCGCGGTCGCTTGCACCGAGCGCGGCTCGATCCCGTCCTCTTCGTTGCCGACCTCGAACGCGACGCGGTGCTCGCGTTGCGCGGGCGACGCGCCGTCCGCTTCCTCGGTCGCGCCCGCGTCCAGACCGGTGAGCTCCCAACTGACGCGGTAGGGCCGTTCGAAGAAGAGGTCCGAGGCGGACACCGCGCACTGCAAGTCGATCGAGCCGCCTAGCCCGACGGGCGAGCTCGGCACGCCTTCGATCTCGATCTCGACGTCGTTCGAGATCCGACGCAGCTCGCCCTCGAGCGTGCGCGCGAACTCCTCGTCGGGAATCAGCGTCGGCACCCACTCGTGCTTGGCGAGCTCGTGCGAGAGGGCGCGTTCGCCCGCGCTGTCGTGGTCCCAGATCGCGGTGCCGAGGAGTCCGAGCGCGTTCGACGCCGGGAGCTGCGCATCGTGGGCGCGCCGCGCGTTCGCCTGCTTGCCGTGCGCGATCGCTTGGAGCAGGCCGCGCTTGTAGTCGGCGATGAGCGCTTGCACGACGCCGGCCTGGATCAGCGCGAGGTCGGCCTCGGCGAGCTCGGCGTCCATCGTCGTCGCGCGCCAGACGTCGGCTGCGCCCGCGGTCGTCTCGCTCGCGCCGACCGAGCCCGTGTCCGGCTCCGGGAGCTCGAACTCGCCGGCCATCGGATCGTCGAGCGCCGACGTCGCGCCGCCGCGTTGCTCGGCCCGGTGCTGATGCACGACTCGGTTGAAGAACGCGAGCAGGAGCGGGTGCGCCACGGCCTGGTTCTCGGCCGCGACCGGGCGCAGGGTCGCGTGGTGCTTGCCCAGCTTGAAGGCGTCGAAGTCGTCGCGCGCGGGCGTACCGTGCTTCGCGGCGTACCGCTCGAGCTTGCGGTTGAGCTCGGCGTCGAGCGCCGGGAAGAAGCCCGCGACCTGCGCATCGCGCGTCGCGCCGAACAAGTCGAGCAGCGCGGGCAGCGCCGGAATCGGGCCGGCGCCGGGATAGGTGCGCTCGCGCCCCACGAAGTTCGCCGCCGGCAGTCCGAACAGGTACGCCTCTGCGCTGGTCAAAGCGCCCGCGTTCCACGCCGGATCGATGACGAGCCCCGTGTCCATCCCGCGCGCCCTCGCGATCAAGGCACGCATGTACGCGGCGCTGAGCAACGAGGTCAGGTCCTCGATCGCCTGCGATCGCGTCGACGCGTTCGTGTGGAAGTAGGTGTCGCGGTGAAACGGATGGGCGTGCGCGGCGGCGTGCGCGGGCATGCCGGCGAAGTCGCCCGTGCCCTCGAAGTACGCGCGCACGATCGGGCGGACGTACGCCCGCAGGAGCGGCGGCAGATCGGCGACGAGGACGAGGTCCGACGGATCGTTCGAGCGAATCGGCGCGCCGAACGTTTGGAGCTCGAGCTCGTTCCAAGTGGCCGGCGGGACACCCGAGCTCTCGAACGCCTCGTGCAGCCGGCGCGAATAGAAGGGATAGACCGCATCGCGGACGTGCGCGATGTTGGGTTCGGCGGGGAAGCGCGTCGCGAGCAAGCGGTCGAACTCGGCGCGCTCGGCCGGAGGCGCGTTTTCGCGCGCGCGCTCGAGCTCGGCGCGATGCTCCATCATCCAATCGCGCACGACCTCGAGGACGCCGACGGTGTCCTTCCACACCGGGCTCGTGGAGCGACCCGGCCCCGGCGAACCGTCCAGGTTCGGGATCGTTCCTTGGTACACGGCCCGCGTCCATTCCTCGATCGACAGCTCGTAGACGAGCTGCCACGTCCCGCTCGCGACGCCGTAGATCGCGACGACCTGCCCGACGCCCGGGTACAGGAACGTGCCGACCATGAGGCCCGTACCGACGTACGGATTCGAGCGCCCGGCCAGGATGTCCGAGACCTCGAACGCGTCGCCGACGTAGGGCAACCGCGTGGCCATCTCGAACAGCAGCGTGTTGGTGACCGCCTCGTAGCGAGCGTCGGGTGTCGAGCCGCCCTTGCGATAGGCGTCGATCAGGCTGAGCACGGTCTGCGCGTTGCCCCAGTCCGCGACGTTGTCGTAGAGCTGCTCGCGACTGAAGGTCATGCCCGTCGTCGGATCCGCGTCGGGGCCGAGGCTCGAGATGCCCTTCCAATCGGCTTCCGCGCGCCAGCCGAGCTGGTTCCAGAGCATGCGTCGGAAGGTCGCCTTCGACTCGCGGTAGTTGCGCGGGTCGAAGAGGTCGATGCGGCCGCGGAGCGAGTCCTCGGCCTCGGCGATGCCGCGCGACCAACGCCACGCCAGGTCGTCGAGGAGCGCGCCGCCGGCGGTGCGCGCCAGACCGTCGGCCTTCAGCGCGGCGTCGAAGTCGGTGCGCAACGCGTCGACCTGTTCGGCGAGCGGCGGCGTCTCGAGCAGGCGCGGGTCGATCGCGTCTTCGATGACCACGACGAGCCCGTTGTCGATCGTGTAGCGCTGCTTCCGGAGTCGCTCGTCGGCGAGCTGGAGCAAGCGCGGACGCGCCTCGCCACCCGCCAGCTTGGCGACCGCGCGCAGCGAGCGCTCGAACGGATAGCGTCCGCGCTCGTCGGCGCCGCTTCGCCGCTTCAACGCCTCGATCGCGGATTCGAGGACACGCTCGCGCACCTCGGGCTCGAGCACGCGCAGCGCGTGCATGCTCTCGAACAGCGCGGCGGTGCGAAGGCGCTTGCGCGCCTTCGACATCTCCTCGTCGTAGACGGGCGTGCGGTCGCGGATGTCGTCCTCGGAGAGGCCGAGGACGCGCGGATCGACGTTGGGGTCGAGCCAATCGGCCAGGCGCTCGGGCAGCGCGACCTCGATGTTGCGGATCATGACCTTCGTCATGGACTCGCGGAACTCGCGGTCGGCCTGGGCGAGCAGTTCGCTCCGGTCGCGCTCGTAGGCGTCGCGGTCGCCAGCGACCATCTCCAACGCGCGCTTCTCGAACGCCAGCTCGGGCGTGAAGCGATCGCCGGCGTTGCGGATCACGCGCGCGGTCTCGAGCGTGTCCCACAGTTGGGCGCGGGTCAGCTCGCTGGAGCGGAAGTGGGTGTTGTAGACGTCGTCGCAGTAGCTCTGGCGCGCGGCGTACGACCCGAGCTTCTCGAACTCGACCGGCTGCGGAATCGCGCCGGGTCGCGCGTCGTCCCACGTCACGAGGAAGCCGGGGCCCTCCGAGAAGCTGCGGAGGCCGTACTTCGCCGCGTAGCGCGTTCCGCCACCGTGCGCGTTCATGAACCACCAGTTGCCGACGGTCGATCCCGTCGCGTAGCTCCGCCGGATCTCCGGCGCTACGCCTTCGTACGCGAGATCGCCGATCGTCCCGTCGCGACGCGCGACGGTCAGCGCCACCTTGGTCGTGCCGTCCTCGGTGCGCGGCGAGTACGAATAGATGCTGTAGAGCTCGAGTTCGCTCGCGAACGAGCGCCGCTCGACCTGCAGCCGGAACGCGCCTTCCAAGTAATACGCTTCCGGGTTGTCGGACAGCATGCGCGAGCCCTTGCGCAGCTGCCCGACGAACGAGTGCACCTCGCGGCTCTTGCGCCAGTCGGGGATGCCCGCCTCGGACGTGTGACTCACGACGTCCATGCGGTCCGGCTGGATCTGGAACTTGTCGAACCAGAGCTGACGGAAGTCGTCCTTGAGCGTCGTTCCGCTCTGCTCGATCCCCACTTCCTCGAGCTCCTTCGACGGCCGGAACGTCTGATCGATATCGTTCAGCAGGTTGGTCGCCGGCGAGAAGTTCGTGACGTGCACGTCGCGATGCACCTTCGCGAGGTCGCGCCGCACTTCCTCGATCATGTCGTTGCGCACGGCCGCGAGGCGCTGCGACATCTCCGCGTCGATCGTCCCGTCGTTGAGGAGCGCGTGGACCTGATCGAGCGTGCCCGCGCGAAAGACCTCGACCAGCGCGGCGCGTGTCGCCTCGACGTTCGCGGGATCGCCGGCGTCATAGCTCCCGAACACGGACGCGCCGCTCTCGAACGCGGCGCGCACGGCGGACAGATCGCCGGCGTCGCCCTGGAGCGCCGAGACCGGCCGGGCGAGCGCCAAGAGGAGCAGCAGAAGGGCGCGCAATCGCATGGACCGCGCATTCTAGACGCGCGCGCGCGTTTCTGCCGAACGGGCGAGCGGCTTCTTGCTCGCGAGCGCGCGATCCTGTCCGGGTGCGCTCCTCAGCGGAAACAACTTCGTGCGCGCCGGCCGTCGACGCGCATCAAGCCGTTCGGAGATCGAGCCGACAATCGATAGCGCCGCCCCGGACGGGAGCTCCCGACGCGCGCGCGGCTAAACTTCCCGACCATGGGCGCGCGCGCCGCTTCACGACTCACCTGGCTCGTCGCCGCCTGTGTCTTTCTCTCGGGGACGGCCAGTCTGGCGCTCGAGGTCGTTTGGTCGCGGTCGCTCAAGCTCGTCTTCGGGTCGACGACGCTCGCGATCACGACGATTCTCGTCGCGTACATGCTCGGGCTCGGGATCGGCGGGCTCGTCGGCGGGCGCGTCGCGGCGCGGCTGAAGAACGGAATTCGCGCCTACGGCTGGATGGAGGTCGCGGTCGGCGTCTACGCGATGTGCGTGCCGTTCGTGCTGGCACTCTATCCGAGCCTGAACCGCGAGCTGCTCGCGCCGCTCGGGTTCTGGCCGGCGGCGATCGCGCGCTTCCTCTTGGTGCTCGTCGTGCTGCTCGTCCCGACCACGCTGATGGGCGCGACCTTGCCG
>JAJDEV010000175.1 GCA_029259605.1 Planctomycetota bacterium
GTTCGACGCCCCGTCAAGGTTGCCCGCACGCGCTTCGGTCGCGAAGCGCTGATCTGGCGCGTAGCTGCGTCGATCTCGGTGAAGCTTCATGAAGAACCCGCGCTAGGAACTGGTCAGCAGCACCTTCGTGCAGCCCTCGAGCCTCTCGTCGAAGATCCGGTACCCGCGCGGTCCGTCGTCGAATGTCATGCGGTGCGAGAAGATGTCCGCCACGGGATAGCGGCGTTCGGCGAGGACTTCGAGCATGCGCGGTGCGAAGTGGCGCGCCGAGCAACGCCCCGCGACGTAGGTCAGGTTCTTGTCGTACGCCTCGCCGGGACTGAACGCGAAGTGCGGCTCGGTGTGAACGCCGACGGCGGAGATCGTTCCGCCCACGCGCGCGAGATCGAGCGCCAAGCGGCTCGCCGCCGCGCTCCCGACGACCTCGAGCACCGCGTCCGCGCCGCGCCCGTGGGTGGCCTCGAGCACGAGTTCGGCGGCGTTCGCGAGCGGCACGGCCTGCGCGCCGAAGCGCTTCGCGAGTTCGAGCCGCTCGGGGACCGCGTCGACCGCGAGGACGCGACGCGCGCCGAGCTCGAGCGCGCCGATGATCGCCATCAACCCCACGGGACCGCAGCCGAGAACGACGACCGTGGAGCCCGGCTCGAAGCGCGCAGCGTGCGCGCAGAAGTAGCCGGTGGACAGGATGTCACCGGTGAGCAGGGCCTCCTCGGACGGGATGCCGTCCGGCACGCCAACGAGCGTCGCGTCCGCCATCGGCACGCGCACGAACTCGGCCTGGGCGCCGTGCAGTCCCTTGCCGTTCTCGACCCAACCGAAGAGCGCGCCGTGTTCGCAGCGCGCCGTGAGCCCGTCCTCGCACGTCGGGCAGGCGCCGCAGTTCGTCGTGAACGGACTGACGACGCGGTCGCCGACCTTGAACTCCTTCACGCCCGCTCCGACCTCGAGCACCTCGCCCGTGAACTCGTGCCCCATCACGGTGCCATCGTCGATGCCGACTTCGTTGCCGCGGTACGGGTGCAGGTCGGAGCCACAGATCGCCGCCACTTCGACGCGGACGAGCACGTCACCGGGATCCTCGAGCCGGGGATCCGGGACTCGCTCGCACCGCACGTCGCGTACGCCTTGGAAGGTCAGAGCTTGCATCCGGGGAGTCTATCCGACCCCCGCTCGACCGGCGAGACGGCGTCGAGCGCCGGGAACGGCCGGACGCCCCCCCCCCCCGACCGCGGGACCCGTCCGTCGCCGATCGAAACTCCGTCACGATTCGGCACCGAAGCCATACTCGACGCGCGGCGCCGACGTATTCGTGTAGCCTCGCGTGACTGCCGCGCAGCTTCCTCCATCACCCGGAACGGACGCGCGGCACGAACCCGCCTCCCGCCCCGAACCTCGCCACACCTTCGCATGCATCTCCTTCTTGCCACGGGCCTCGCCCTCGCCGCGTCCACCGTCGCTCCGCCGCCTGCGCTCCATTCCACCGTCGACGACGAACACGGCGCGATCGACTGGTTCGAAGGCAGCTTCGACGAGCTGATCACGAAGGCGACCGCCGAGAAGCGCATCGTGTTCCTGGACTTCTGGACGGACTGGTGCGGCTACTGCAAGAAGCTCGACAAGGAGACGTTCTCCGACGCGAGGGTCGCCGCGGCGATGGAAGACATCCTGTGCTATTCGATCGACGCAGAGAGCGAGTCCGGCGCGCCGCTCGCCGCGCGCTTCGCGGTCGAGGGCTTCCCCGCGCTGATCCTGTTGAACCCGGACGGCACCGCGCGCGACATCATCGGCGGCTACTTGCCGCCCGATGCATTCCTCGAGGAGATCGCGCGCGTCGTGCGCGACGACGGCACGGTCAACGCGTTCCGACGCAAGGTCGACGCGGCGCCCGAAGACATCGGGGCGCGCTTCGCGCTGATCCAACGCCTCGCGCCGTTCGGTGCACAGGACGAGATCGCGCTGCAGCATGCCGAGATCCTGCGCCTCGATCCCGAGGGCAAGAACCCCGCGACCCGACGCATGCGGCTCGACGAGGCGATCCGTGCGGCGACTGCGTTCGACGAGGGCGAGCTCCCCGATCCCGCGCCCATCGTCGCCTTCGTCGCGGGCGAAGACGATCCGACGCTGCTGCTCGATGCGCACGGCGTGCTGGCCGCGATCTACGACTACCTCGCCGAGCAGGACGCGCCGGAGAAGCGCGGCGCGCACGCGAAGAACGCACTCGGCGCGTACCGCATGGTCTGGAAACACCTGCCCGAGGAGATGATCGTCCCGGTCGGCACCACGCTCGCGGGGCGGTACTGGATCGCGCGGGAAACGATCGACGACGAGACCAAGGCGTTCGCGCTCGAGCTGGCGACGAAGGCCGTGGAGCTCGCGCCGAGCGACGCGACGGCCGTCGACGCCCTCGCCTGCGCGCTCTTCATGAACGGCCGCGCCGACGAAGCACGGGCGCAGAACGCACGCTGCATCGAACTCGCCCCGGCGAACCCCGAATGGGCGCAGCGCAAAGCGACGTTCGACGCGTCGTCCGACGACGGTCAGCGCAGCTCGTAGACGCGGAAGGTCGCGTCCTCGTACATCGGCAGGGTCGCGGGCGCGCGTTGCAGGATCAGGTCGAGCGGGATGCCGCGCTTGACCAACACGTGGCGCGAGTCGAACTCGCGGATCGCGTCGCGCGTCGATTCCGGATCCAGCTCGCCCAGCGTGATCTGCATCCAGCGCCGGTACTTCTCCTCGTCGTGCTGGTACAGGAAGTAGGAGTCGAGCCCGACGATGTAGCGGTTGTGGTCGTTGAAGAAGAACATCGGGCAGAACTGCGGCCAGCGCGCGTGGAAGACGATCGCGTCCTCCGGCGTGTTCTCGGCCAGCCAGCGCATCGGACGCTCGTACTCGAGCCCGATGCCCGCGTCGTTCTCGAGCGTGTCCGCCGCGGCGCGCACCGCGCCAACGCCGGGGACGAGCGCCGCGCCACCGAGCACGAAGGCGAGCGCGATGCCGGCCGTGCGACGGGCTCCGCCGGCGAGCACGCGCTGGGCGCAGAGCCCCGCGGCGAGCACCGTGAACGGAACCCAGTACTCGGCGAACCGCACGTGCTGCAAGAACAGGACGAAGTACGCCGCCGCCATACCGCACACCGTCAACCAGACCGCGTCGCGCCGGCGGCGTAGGGCGGCGAGGCCCAACGCGACCGCGCACGCGAACACGATCAACGGCGCGAGGAACTGCTCGAGGATCTCGCCGAACGCGAGCGACGCGAACTCGGCCGGCGCGTGCATCGTGACCCACTCCCCACCGATGCGGATGCGATCCCCGTTCTCCGCTGCCTCGAGCGTTCCGCTGAGCTGCCTCCACACGTTGAACAGCGCGTGGTCCGTCCCGAAGAACGCGCCACGCCACTGCCAGAATCCGGGGTGGAGCAGCATGCCGGCGAGCAGCGCGGCCGCGATCGTGAACACGAGGCGCGGCCGCAGGACGCCGTCGGCGATGCGCGTCGCGACGGCGGCGACGACGAGCAGCGCGATCGCATTGTGCGGAACGGCGTAGGTCACCAGCATCGCGAGCAGGCACAGGAACAGCGCGCGCATGCGACCGCGCGCTGCGAAGTAGCTCGCGAGCAAGAGCAGCGCGACGACGGGCGACGTCGGCCGGGGCAGGTGGATGCGAACGAGGTAGTACTCGGCCGACAACAGGAGCAACGCGGCGAACGCCCACGCGAAGCGCACCCGTTCGGCGCGCAGGATGCCGAACACAACGGTTGGAATCAGCGCGGCGAAGAACGCCGCCGACAGTTTCCCGCCGACGAGCAGCCCGAACCACGTGAACGGAACGAGCAGCAGGTGATACCCGAGCTGCCAATCGCAGCGCAGGTCGTTGATCGAGCTGAAGCTCATCCACTTGAAGTGGCGCGCCCAGGGCAACACCTCACCCGTCGCGTAGAGGCGCGCGAGCTTCGTGTGGAAGTAGCCGTCGACGCCGTGCATCCCCGCGCCACGGAACTCGAGCCACGCGTGGAATCCGAACGCGACCGCGAGGAACGCCGCGAGGGGCAAGAGTGCCGCTCGCGCGCCACCGCGTTGAAGCTCCGTCACGGCCGGCTAGCAGGCCGGGGTGAAACTCACGGCGTCCTCGAAGGGTGTTGAGTTCGTGTTGACACGGCGCGCTGACGACGCGTATTCGCTGGATACGCGGAGGAGGCGCAACGCGGGCGGCGCGAACTCAGCGCCCTTCGAGGATGTCGTGAGTTTCACCACGACCTGCTAGCCCGGGTTATTCATGAGGCTTTGCCGAGATCGACGCAGCTACGCGCCAGATCAGCGCTTCGCGACCGAAGCGCGTGGAGGCGACCTTGACGGGTCGTCGAACCCGGTGAGGGAGGGAAGGGCTGATATGGCGCGTAGCTGTG
>JAJDEV010000176.1 GCA_029259605.1 Planctomycetota bacterium
CCGGCCGCCGTACACGGCGTCGTTCGTGCAGCGCGCGCTCGACGCGGTGTGCGTGCTGATCGGCTCGACGCACATGGACGAATACGCGATGTGATCGTCGGGCGAACACTCGGCCTATCGCGCGACGCGCAACCCGTGGGACCACGCGCGTGCGCCGGGCGGTTCGTCGAGCGGCGCGGCGGCGGCGGTCGGCGCGGGCATGGTCCCGCTCGCGCTCGGCTCGGACACCGGCGGCTCGGTGCGGCAACCGGCGGCGCTCTGTGGCGTGTCCGGGTTCAAGCCAACGTACGGACGCATCTCGCGGCACGGCCTGGTCGCGTTCGGCTCGTCGCTCGACCAGGTCGCTCCGCTCGCGCGCTCGGTGCGCGACCTCGCGACGCTCACGCGCGCGCTCGCCGGACCGGACGGGCGCGACGCGACCGCGCTCGACACGACGCTCGGGCGCACCGGCGACGGCGATGCGCTCGACGGGCTGCGCGTCGGCGTCCCGCGCGAGTTCTTTCCCGACGCGCTCGACGCCGACGTGCGCGCGGTCGTCGAGCACGCGCTCGACGACCTGCGCGCGCGTGGCGCGCAGCTCGTCGACGTCACGCTCCCGCTCGTCCCGGCCGCGCTGTCCACCTACTACGTCCTCGCCGCGTCCGAGGCGTCGAGCAACCTGGCACGCTTCGATGGCGTCCGCTACGGCGTACGGGTCGCCGGCGACGGCAGCCTCGCCAGCATGATGGCGCGCACGCGCACGCACGGCTTCGGCGCCGAGGTGAAGCGGCGCATCCTGCTCGGGACCTATGCGTTGTCGAGCGGATACCACGACGCCTGGTACGGGCGTGCGCAGGCGGTGCGCGCGGCGCTGACGGCGAACTTCGCGCGCCTCTTCGCGGACACGGTCGACGTGCTCGCGGGCCCGACCTCCCCCACGCCCGCGTTCCCGCTCGGCGAGCGCGCGGATCCGGTCGCGATGTACGCGAGCGACGTGCTGACCGTCCCCGCGAGCCTCGCGCAGCTGCCGGCGCTCAGCGTGCCGTGCGGCTTCGTCGAGCGCGACGCACGGCGCTTGCCCGTCGGCATGCAGCTGATCGGCGCGCACGGTGCGGACGCGCTCGTCCTCGACGCGGGCGCCGCGTTCCAGGGCGCGACGACGCACCACCGCGACGCTCCGTGCACGAAGGAGTCCGCCCGATGACGGGCGCGTGGCGTACGGTGATCGGGCTCGAGACGCACGTCCAACTCGGAACGCACACGAAGCTGTTCTGCGGTTGCGCGAACGAGTTCGGCGCGCCGCCGAACGCGAACACCTGCGAGCTCTGCACGGGGCAGCCCGGCAGTCTGCCGCTGCTCAACGAGCGCGCCTTGCGGCTCGCCGTGCGCGCAGCACTCGCGCTCGACGCCGACGTGGCCGCACGCAGCACATTCGACCGCAAGAACTACTTCTACTGCGACCTGCCCAAGGGCTTTCAGACGACGCAGTACGTCGCGCCCTACGCTTCCGGCGGCGGCGTCGCGCTCGACGACGGCTCGTTCGTGCGGCTCACGCGCATCCACATGGAAGAGGACGCGGGCAAGGCGATCCACGATCGCGGCGATACGACCCTCGTCGACTTGAACCGCGCCGGCGTTCCGCTGATCGAGATCGTCACCGAGCCCGACCTGTCGAACGCCGAGCAAGCGTTCGAGTACCTCACGAAGCTCAAGGAAGTCCTCGTCTACGCGGGCGTCTCCGACTGCGACATGGAGAAGGGCAGCCTGCGCTGCGACGTGAACGTCTCCGTGCACCGGGAGGACGAACCGCTCGGAACGCGCGTCGAGATCAAGAACCTGAACTCGTTCCGCAACGTGCGCGCCGCGATCGAGCACGAAGTCGAACGGCAGACGCGCGCGCTCGACGACGGCACAGCCATCGTTCAGGAGACGCGCCTCTTCGACGTCGACGCGAACGCGACGCGCACGATGCGCGTCAAGGAGGACGAGGACGACTACCGCTACTTCCCCGAGCCGGACCTGCCGCCGGCCCTCGTCACGGATGAGGTGCTGCGGGTCGAGCGCGCGGCGATCCCGGAGCTCCCGACCGCGCGCCGCGCCCGCTACGCGAACGAGCTCGGCCTCTCCGAGTACGACGCCGGCGTCTTGACCGCCGAGCGCGCGACGTCCGACTTCTTCGACGCCGCGCTGCGGGCAGCCGACCCGGGCGCCGCGAAGCTGCTCGCGAACTGGACGACGAACGAACTGCTCGCGGCGACCGCCGATCCCGACGTGCCCGGCGCGGCGCTCGACGAGCTGCGCGTCTCCCCCGCCGACCTCGCCGCCCTCGTCGCGCTGGTCGAACGCGGCGAGATCCACAGCGCGGCCGCGCGCACGGTGCTGCGCGAGACGCTGCGCTCGGGACGCGCGCCCGACGACGTCGTGCGCGAACTCGGACTCGCGCAAGCGTCCGACCCGGCCGAGATCGAGGCCTGGTGCACGGCCGCGATCGACGCGGACCCGCGCGCGACGGAGCAGGTGCGCGCCGGAAACGGCAAGGCGATCGGCGCGCTGATCGGCGCGGTCATGAAGCGGTCGCAGGGACGGGCCAATCCCGAGGTCGTGCGCAGCGTGCTCACGCGCATGCTCGAGGTGGACGCATGAAGTCGCGCGAACTCGTGCCGATCGACGAGCTCATCGACCTCGACGCGCTGTCGGAAGACGGCAAGCCCCCCTCCGCCCGCCGCCTGCGCGCCGCGCTGCCGCGCGGCTGGGCCCTCGCCGACGACCACGTGCACGCCTACCGCGACGCGCGCCTGCTCTTTCGCGAAGGCTGGATCCTGGTCGTCGGCCTGGTCGTCTTCGGCTCTGTCGGCGGCGCGTTCCTGTGGGGCGCGATGCCTAACGGGTGGCGCGGCGGCTTGCGGCTGTTGCTCCTCGTCGGGATCGTGCTCGCGATCGGGGGCGTGGTCGGGCCGCTCGTGACGCGGGCGCTCTATCGCAAGTGACCGGACGCCATGCCCGCGGGAGCGAAGACGGCGCGTTCGGGGCCTGGACGCGTGAACCCGCTCGCACCCTGGCTGTGGCTGGGGCGGCAGGGCTTGAACCTGCGACAACACGGTTAACAGCCGTGCGCTCTGCCAACTGAGCTACACCCCAACGTTTGGACCTGGAAGTCTTCGGCCGATCGGGGGACGCGGCTTGATCGAGGACTCCGAGGAGCGCGTGCGACTCTTCGACCTGACTGCATTGGTGTTGCGCCTCTCACCGCAGTTCTGGTCTCGCGGGGCCTCCGAAGCCGGTTTGAGCCGGATCTCCTCGGACACCCCCAACCCAGGGCTCCGCCAAGGAAGGCGCAAACCGTGTTTCAGTCCCCGCGGGCTGTCCGCACCTCGACTTACGAAAGGCCGAGGCGCGGAATGCGCGTCCGGCGCAACCGTCGAGCAACACCTAGGCAGTCAGTTCCCATCGAGAACGAGCTCGCGGCGGGCCACACGGCACACCACGCGCGAGCATCGACGCCCTCGCGCGCGCCGTCGTCCGGGGCGCTCGCCGTAGGGCACGCGGGCTTTTCGCGGCGTGCGCGCGCCCGCAATTTCGGACCGACCGGACCACGCGCGCTCCCATGGCGGCGTGCTCCCGTACCACGCGCCAGGGTTCGCCCGAGCGCGCGCGCTCCCGTGTGGTTTGACCGCTGCCGCAACAGCATGGGAGCGTCTCCGGCAGTTCCAACGGCGACAACGTCCGGTTCGGGACCCCGAGCACGTCACCACCGTTCACCGCGCGGCGCTAACAGCCGCTGCGGAAGCACGCGCGCTCAGGCGAAGCCTGGCGCGTGGTGTGGGAGCAACCGATTCCCGCCCCCCGTGCGTCCCCCGCGCGCAACCAGCCCGCCGCACGCCGGTGACAAGCCCCCGAACCGAACCGTGTCCCCGGTGGAACTGCCAGAGACTGACACATGCCGTTGCGCCACCGCCCAGCCCATGCGGGAGCACGCGCGCTCAGGCGAAGCCTGGCGCGCGGTGTGGGAGCAACCGATTCCCGCCTCCCGTGC
>JAJDEV010000177.1 GCA_029259605.1 Planctomycetota bacterium
CTAGCCCGGGTTCTTCATGAGGATGTGCGGCAGTAGCTGCAACTCGGTTCCTGCCGGTGCTTTGCGGGCGTTGGCCCCGGAGGCGACCTTGTCAGGTCGTCGAGGACGCCGACGTTCGCAACGTGCCGGCAGGGGCCGAGAGACCGGCGCAGCCGGTCGATTGCAGCTTTTGGCGTGCATGCTCATGAATGATCCGGGCTAGCGTGCGAGGACCGCGGTCCAATCGCCAGGCGGCGCCTTGTCTTGATACAGAACGCGTCCGCCCGCACCGACGACGACCACCGTGGGCGTGCCCTCGATGCCGAAGCGGCGGGTCAGGCTCAGGTCGCGGTCGCGCACGTGGGCGAAGGCCAGCCCGTGGCGTTCCGCCGCGTCCCGCACCGCTTGCTCGTCGACGTCTTCATCGGGTCCGGGGACGACCCCCACGAACCGCACTCGACCTTCCCACTCCTGCGCGTCGCGCGCCAACCCGGGCGCCTCCAGCAAGCAGGCGCGTCACCAGGACTGCCAGAACACGAGCGCCGTGACCTCGCCGGCTTCGGCGAGCGCGTTCACGTCGACCGTCCCACCGTCCATGTCCGTGAGGACGAGCGGCGCGGTGGAGGTCCGCGCGACCTCGCCCGGCGACGCGCAACCGGCGGCGACGAGGGCGACGAGCGAGAGCAAACCGAAACCCGTGATCTTCATCAGAATCCCCACGTCCAACCGAAGGCCGCGAACATGTGGTCGAGGCCGTCGGTGCGACTCGTGAAATCGAAGCTGAAGTCGAGCGCGCTGTTCGCGCTCCGATGCCAGGTCAGCTTCGCACCCAAGGTGTGCGCGTCGTACTCGCCGAGGTCCGAGTCCTGCGTGCGGAACTCCGGCGCGGTCAACAGGAAGTGCTCGCCGAAGTCATCGGCCGCGGTCTGCGTGTAGTAGCGATAGCGCAGCCGCAGGTCGAGCGCATCGGACACGCTGACGTAGTAGCGCGGCTCGACCGTGATCCCGGTGATGCCCCAGTCGTCGTTGTAGAAGCGACCACCGAGTTCCCACGCGCTGTTCGCGTTGATGCTCGTGCGCACCCGACCGTAGAGCGCGACGCGCAAGCGATCCTCGGGCAGTTCTTCCGTGACTTCGGTGCCGCGCGCCAGGTTCTCGAGGTTCGGGTTCGGCGCGTCGGCGGGGTTCTCGACGACGACCGCGTTGTACGGCGTCTCGAGGAAGCCCGACTGCTGCGCCACGGTCAACCCGAAGGAGCCGTGTGAGGTCGGCGACAGGATCTGATACAAGCCGATCGTGCCCGACAACGACGTGCGCGAGTCCGAGCCCTCGTCGTCCGTTCCGTCGAAGCGGATGATGTCGATGTCGTCGACGAACGCGTCGAGGCTGTAGGTGAGCGAAGCGTCCGCGTTCGCGAGCGCCTGCGTCGCGTTCAGCCCCAGCCCGAACGACGTGTAGTCGTACTCGAACGAGAAGCCCGCGTGCCCGCCGTAGGTCCACTGGTCGCTCGCCGCGTAGTTCAGGTGGAAGTCCGCGCCGAGGTAGGTGTCGCCGCTCGCGCCGGATTGATCGGGGAACTTGGACAGGCGGTCGATCGACGCCGACGAGACGTAGTCGAACGAGGTCGTGCCGCCCCAGCTCAGCTTGTCCGTGACCGCGTAGTCGAAGACCACGACCGGCTCGATCACCGTCAGGCTTTCATCCAGGAACGGGTTCCCGTCGCCGCTGTCGCCGTGGTCGTAGAAGCCGAGCTGAAAGGAGACGGAGCCGTGCCCGGCCCCCTCGGGGGCCTTAGCGTCGGACGTGTCCGCCTTCGGGCGATGCACGTCGAGCGCGGACTCTTGCGCGGCGACCGCTCCGCCCATCAGGACGGCGGCCGCGACGAGACGGGTCAGTAGCACCCGCAACCTCCGCCCGCCGTGGTTCCGATGCCGCCGGCGCTGCCTTCCATCGAGTAGTAGACCTTCTGCTCGAAGTGCGCCTCGGCGCCCCCCTCCTCGAAGGTCATCATCGGATCGCCGAGCCGCTCGAGTTCGTAGAACTCGACGGTGTTGCACGACGCCAGGGAGGCGATTCCCAACGCGGCGGCGAGGCGCAGTGCGAGGACGGTGCGGCGCGCGCCGCGATCAGCGAGAGGGTTCTTCATGCTCCGTTCGGTTCCCAAGGGTGTCGTCCGCAAAGTATCGAGGTCCCGCGTCGGCGAAGCGCATTACACATCGGTAATCGCCTGGGACTCGAGCGTTCCCGATAGCACACTCGCTGCTAGCCCGTCGCTCGCGTCGAAGGGCGTGGGGCAGGGATGAGACGCATCGAACCCGGATGGATCGGCGCCTGGAGCCGACGGCGATTGCGAACAATCGCGCGACGAGAGGGATCACGGCGATGAGCTGGGTCCTGCTCGGGTTGCTTTGCGTCAGCCTCGTCTTCTTCCTCGCTTGGGTCTCCGTGGGGCGCGTCGAGCGCTCCCGCGTGCGGCGGGTGCTCGGCGACCGCGCCGATGCGCGCGCGCGCGGCAGCGACCGCGCTCGACTCCAGTATCCGCAGATCGACCTGGCGCGCTGCCTGGGTTGCGCGACCTGTGTCGCCGCGTGCCCCGAGGAGGGCGTGCTGGACGTGCTCCACGGGCAGGCGGTCGTCATTCACGGTGCGCGCTGCGTCGGCCACGGTCGCTGCGCCGAGGAATGCCCGACCGGCGCGATCGCGGTCGCGCTCGGCGACATGGACACGCGCACGGACATCCCCGCGCTCAAGCCGTCGTTCGAGACGACGACCGTTCCGGGGCTCTTTCTAGCGGGGGAGGTCACGGGCTTCGCGCTCGTCCGGACCGCCCTTGCGCATGGCATGGCGGTGGCGCGCGAGGTCGCGCAGCGGCCGCGCCCGGACGGGCTGGCGGACGAGGTGCTGGACCTCGTGGTGGTCGGCGCGGGTCCGGCCGGCCTGTCGTGCGCGCTCGAGGCCCACGCACGCGGCCTGCGGACCCTGGTCCTCGAGCAGGAGACGCTCGGGGGCACGGTCTCGAGCTATCCGCGCCGCAAGCTCGTGATGACCCACCCGATCGCGCTCCCGGGCGGACGCAGCCTCACGAAGCGCTCCTATCAAAAGGAGGAGCTGGTCGAGATCTGGGAGTCGATCGTCCGCGAAGCCGGTCTTCCGTTGCGGACCAGCGTGCACTTCGAGGGCGCGCGACGCCGGGGGGACGGCATCTTCGAGGTCGCCTGCGAGGGCGAGCGGCTGCTCGCACGCCACGTGTGCCTGGCCCTCGGCCGGCGCGGCACGCCGCGCAAGCTGGACGTGCCGGGCGAGGAGCTCCCGAAGGTCGCCTACTCGCTGCTCGACGCGGCCTCCTACGCGGAGCGGCGCATCCTCGTCGTGGGGGGCGGGGACAGCGCGGTGGAGGCGGCGCTCGGGCTGGCCGAGCAACCCGGCACCGACGTCACGATCAGCTACCGAAGGGCGGCGTTCTTTCGGCTGAAGGCGCGCAACGAAGCGCGCATGAACGCGGCGCTCGAGAGCGGCGCGGTGCGCGGCCTGTTCGAGAGCGAGGTCCTGCGCATCGAGCCCGACGCGGTCGAGCTGCGGACGAAGGACGAGCGCGCGCCGAACGGAAGCACGCTCTCCCTGCCCAACGACGACGTCTTCGTGCTCGCCGGTGGCATCCCGCCGTTCCAGCGCCTCGAGGACTGCGGCGTTTCGTTCGCGCCCGAGGATCGCGACGCGGTGCTGATGGACGAACGCAAGCCGTCCGGCTTGTTCGGAGCGCTCGTGTTCGCGCTCGTCGTGCTCACGCTCGCCGTCGGGTGGCTCGTCGCGCGCGCGGACTACTACGCCGCGCCCTTCGCGGATCGGCCGGCGTCGTCGCTGCATGGCGTCCTCAAGCCGTCCGGAACCGTCGGCCTGGTCTTCGGCTGCGTCGCGCTCGCGCTGCTGCTCGCCAACCTCTCGTATCTCCTGCGTCGCGCGCCGCGCGTGCCGTTCCGCGTCGGCTCGCTGCGCACGTGGATGACGAGCCATGTGGCGACCGGGCTGCTGACGCTCGTCTTCGCGCTGCTGCACGCCGCCATGGATCCGCGCGACACGGTGGGAGGGCACGCGCTGTTCGGGCTCGCGATCCTCGCCTTGACCGGCGCCATCGGTCGCTACTTCTATTCGTTCGTTCCGCGCGCCGCGAACGGTCGCGAGCTCGAGCTCGAGGAGGTCCAGGCCGAACTCGCGCGGCTCGCGTCAGGGTTCGATCGCGAGAACCGCGCGTTCGGCGAGCGCGTGCGCGCGACCCTGGCCGAGATCGTCCCCGATGCGCGCTGGAGCGCGTCGCTGCCGCGCCGCATCGCTCTCGTCGCCCGCTCGCAGTGGCGTTCGCGGCGCGCGCTCGGCGAGCTGCGCCGCATCGGGGTCGAGGAGGGCATCCCCGCCGACCAGCTCGAGAGCGCGCTCGCGCTCGCGACGCGCGCACAGTCGGCCTCGCTCGGCGCCACGCACTTCTCCGAGCTGCGCGGCCTGCTCGGAGCGTGGCGCTACTTCCATCGCTGGGTCGCGCTGCTCATCTGCCTGCTCATCGCCGTCCACGTCGCGGTCGCGCTGCGCTACGGAGGGCTGCTGTCGTGAAGCTGCGCGATCCGAAGGTGGTGCTCGCGTTGCTCTCCTTGTGCGCCGTCGCGTGGCTCTTGCTGCGCGACCTCGAGCGCACGTCACCGGGGGGCTTGGCCGCGGCGCACGCGCAGGAGGCGCAGCTCACGGAGGGCGGGAGCTGCGACCTCTGTCACGGCGCGCGGGGCGAGACGATGCGGAGCGCCTGCTCGTCGTGCCACGCCGACATCGAAGCGCAGATCGCGTCGGGCACGGGGCTGCACGGCGCGGCGCTGGACGTGGACTTCGCCGACTGCGGAGCGTGCCACCTTGAGCACCGCGACGACACGTTCCCGCTCGTCGCCGAGCAGAGCTTCGCGCGTGCGGGGTTCGCGTCGCGCGCGGCCTTCGACCATTCGGTCGTCGCCTTCGGACTCGAGGGCAAGCACGCCGAGTTGGATTGCGTCGCGTGCCACGCGAACGCGGACGCGCTCGTCCTCTCGTCCGGGACCAAGCGCTTCCTGGACCTCGACCAGGGCTGCGACACGTGCCACGAAGACGTCCACGGCGGCCGGATGCAGCGCGAGTGCGCGGCCTGTCACGGTCAGAGCCGACCCTTCGCCCAGGTCGCGTCGTTCCAGCACCGGACGGTCTCGCTCGCGGGCGCGCACGCCGGGCTCGCGTGCATCGACTGCCACACGCCCGACGGGCCGCACGCGGTCACCGCTCTCGCCGGACCGAGCCCGACGGACGCGGTGCGTGCGTGCGCGGACTGCCACGCGTCTCCGCACGCGCCGGACTTCACCGCGGCGGGATGCGCGGACTGTCACGCAGCCGACCACGGCACGTTCGCCGGGAACGCGAGCGCCATGCCCGTCGCGCTGCACGCGGCGAGCGGCGTCGCGCTGATCGGCGGACACGCGGACGTCGCGTGCGAGCGTTGTCACACGGGCGCGACCTATGCCGCGCGCTTCCCGCGCCGCGCAGCGAACGCGTGCGAGGCGTGCCACGCCGATCCGCACGACGGTCAGTTCGAGGACCAGCGGTGCGCCGCGTGCCACGACGTCGACGGCTTCGCGCCGTCCGCGTTCGGCGTCGAGGCGCACGCGCGCACCTCGCTCCCACTCACCGATCGACACGCCGAGATCGCGTGCAGTGCGTGCCACGTCGCGCCCCACGACGCGGCCCCGGTCGCGTTCCGTGGCCTGGAGTCCGACTGCGCGAGCTGTCACGCCGACGCGCACCGCGCGCTCCTCGCTGCGCCCGCCGAAGCCGGCTGCGCGGCGTGTCACGTTCCGACGCGCTTCGCCGACGTCGACGTCGCCACCTTCGACCATGCACGCTTCGCGCGGTTCGAGCTGAGCGGTGCGCACGCCCGTGCGGACTGCGAGGCCTGTCACACGCGCAGCACGCAGCCCGACGAAGCCGGCCGCACCTTCGGGTTCGCCGCGGATCTGGCGTCCGGTCCCGTGTCCGCGTGCGCGAGCTGTCACGCCGACGCCCACGCGGGCGCGTTCGCCGCGGCCGACTGCGCGGAGTGTCACGGCACCGATTCGTTCCGAGCCGAGCATGCGCGCTTCGACCACGCGCGCGCCGGCTTCACGCTCGCGGGCGCGCACGCCGCGCTCGCGTGCGAGGCGTGTCACGCGCGCAGCCCCGTGCCGGACGCGTTCGGTCGCACCTTCGGCCGGGCCGCGGCGCTCGATGGCGCGCTGGACTCCTGCGCGACGTGCCACGCCGATCCGCATCGCGGCGTCTTCGCCGCGCGCGGCGAGCAAGCCGGATGCGCGGCCTGCCATTCGAGCGAGTCGTTCCGCGAGCTGCGCGCGCCCTTCGACCACGCACGCTGGACGGACTACGCGCTGTCGCCCGAGCACGACGCGCTGGCGTGCGCCGCCTGTCACGTGGGCGATCCCTCCGTGACGACGACCGAGCGGCCCGTCGTCGGCCGCGCGTGCGGCGACTGCCACGCCGATCCGCACGCGGGCCAGTTCGCGGTGGCGTCGCCCGACCGGCTGCCGGGCGAAGAGGCCACGGATTGCGCGCGCTGCCACGTCGATACGGGCGGACTCCGGTTCGACCACGATCGCGACTCGCGCTTCCCGTTGGACGCCAAGCATGCGGGGCTCGCGTGCGCCGCCTGTCACGTTTCGTGGCCCCTCGCCGATGGGCGCGAGGTGACACGCTATCGCCCGCTCGGAACGGAATGCGCGGACTGTCACGGGCCGGCCCGGCGGGGAGGCGGCTGATGCGCGCGTGGATGTTGTTGGTCCTCGGGCTGCTGCTCGCGCGCCCGTCGTTCGCGCAGGAGCACGACGTGCGCGTCGAGGTGGTCGTGACCGCGGTCTCGGGCGGCGAGGTCTACCTCAACCGGGGCAGCGACGAGGGGCTGCGCGTCGGGGATCGGGTCGAGCTCCTGCCCGACGCGGGCGCGCGCCTGATCGGTACGATTCGTTCGCTGTCGCGCGCGTCCTCGCGGGCGACGTTCGACGGCGGCGTGAGCGGCGTGCCGATCGGCACACGCGGCGAAGTGCTCGTTCCGGCGGATCGCGAGCGCGACACGGCGGCGATCGAGTGGTCGCATCCGCCGCTCGAGTGGAACGACGAGACGCCGCTGCTCGCCCCGGTCGCTTCGCGTCCGCCGGAGGAGCGCGACATGCGTGTGCGCGGTCGCTCGTACCTCAGCTACGACACGAGCGACGACCGCGAGAACGACCAGCGCTTCACGAGCGCGCGCGGCGGCATCGACCTCGAGTTCGAAAACCCCTTCGCGCGCGGCGGACGACTCGCGATCGACCTCGACTACTTCGCGCGCGACGTCGAACTGTCCGGCGGCAGCGACGACTCCGACACGCGCTTCCGCGTGGACCGCTTGTCCTACCGTCACGGGGTCCTGCGCGGGCGCTCCAGCGGGTACGAGGTCGGGCGCTTCCTGCACGGGACGTTTCCGGAGCTCGGCGTGATCGACGGCTTCGAATACACCCGGCGCCTCGCGTCGGGGAACGTCGTCGGCGCGAGCGCCGGGTTCCTGCCGCTACCGAGCGACGAGATGCGCACCGGAGACGACCTCGCGGCGTCCGCCTTCTACCGCTACGTCTCCGGCGAGGAGGAGCGCCTCGTGCTCGGCGCCGCGCTCCAGAAAACGTGGCACAAGGGCGCCGCCGATCGCGACCTGCTCGTCGGCACGGTCGACTTCCATCCGAGCTCGCAGAGCCTCGTCTACGCGACGGCGCTCGTCGACTACTACACGTCCGGCGACGACCTGAAGACTTCGACGCTCGAGCTGACCCAGCTCCACGCCGGCGCGAACTGGCGCTTCTACGGCGGCCACGGGGTCGGCGGCTTCGTGTCGCACCTGAAGTGGCCGGATGTCGACCGCGAGGAGTTCAGCGTGCCCGACGCGACCGTGCGGGACGGCTTCGTCACACGCGTCGGCACCAACGCCTGGGTCGCGACCAGCAAGCGCACGCGCGTCGACGCGCGCATCGCCAAGTGGAACGACGAGTCCGACGCGGACGGCGGGGACGGGAGCCTGCGGCTGACCCTGCGCGACGTGCTCTATGCGCGCGGGACGGTCACGCTCGAAGCCTTCGCCAACACGGGCGAGTTCAGCGACTCCAGCGGCTTTCGCGTGGCCGCGTCGCGGCGCTTCACGAGCGGCTTCCTGCGCGTCGACTGGAGCTCGACCGAGCTCGACCAGGAGGATTTCATCGGCGGACAACGCGTCCTCGGCCGGGACAGCGTGCGCGCCAGCTACGACTGGGACGTCGCGCCCGGCTGGGGATTCTCGGCATACGTCGAGTCGATCACCGGCGACGAACAGGACGCTCGCGGTCTGGGCTTCAACCTGCAACGCTATTGGTAGGGGCTGACTCCATGCAACGCACCGGACATCGATGGCTCGTGATCGTGTCGCTCGGGCTGCTCTTGATCGCATGCGTCACGCGCATGAGCGACGTACAGAACGACACGCCGCGTCAGGGCTGGTGGGAGCAGCGCGGCCCCGTCGTTCCGCACGGGACGTTCCCGAGCGACTGCTCGCTCTGCCACGCCGGAAACGAGTGGCACGAGATCCGCGCCGACTTCGAGTTCGATCACGCGACCGAAACGGGCGTCGAGCTCGTGGGCGCACACGCCGCCGCCGAGTGCTTGCGCTGCCACAACGACAAGGGGCCGGTCGCGACGTTCTTCGCGCGCGGATGCTCGGGTTGTCACGAGGACGTGCACCGCGGCGGCTTCGGCCGCGAGTGTTCCGCCTGTCACACCGAGGACGACTGGCGTCCCGACGAGCGCATCACGGATCACCAGGTGACGCGCTTCCCGCTCGTCGGCGCGCACGCCGCCGCCGCGTGCTGGTCGTGTCACCCCGGCGCGGAAACCGGTGTCTTCATCGGCGTCGACACCAGCTGCGAAGCGTGTCACGCCGACGACCTCGCGCGCGCAACCGACCCCGACCACCTGGCGGCGGGGTTCGTTTCGGGTTGCGACCGCTGCCACATCCCGACCGCGTGGACCGGTGCCGCGTTCAAGCATCCGGGCTTCCCGCTCGGCGGCGGACACGCCGGACTCGACTGCAGCGAATGCCATGCGGGTGGCGTGTTCACCGGCACGCCGAGCGATTGCTACTCGTGCCACACGAGCGACTACGCGGCGACGACGAGCCCGAATCACACGTCGGCGGGGTTCCCGACCACGTGCGAGACCTGCCACACGACATCGTCCTGGCTCGGCGCGAGCTTCAACCATTCGACGTGGCCGCTCACCGGAGCGCACCTCGCCGCCGACTGCGCCGACTGCCACGCCGGCAACGTCTACGCCGGGACGCCGATGGACTGCTTCAGCTGTCACGCGACCGAGTACAACAACACGACCGATCCGAACCACACGTCGGCCGGCTTCCCGACGACCTGCGAGAGTTGCCATACGACCTCGCGCTGGGAGGGCGCGATGTTCAATCACATGTTCCCGATCACCAGCGGCGCTCACAAGAACTTCGATTGCTCCGACTGCCACACCACGCCCTCCAACTTCATGCTGTTCTCCTGCATCGATTGCCACGAGCACAACGAGAGCGACATGGCCGACAAGCATGACGAAGACGAGATCACGGGCTATGTCTGGGCCAGCTCGGCGTGCTACATGTGCCACCCCGATGGGAGGCACTGATCGATGACCGCGAAGAAGCCCAGCCTGCTCGTCGTCGACGACGACCCGAAGCTCCAGGAGGCGATGCTCATGGGGCTCGAGGACTCGGGCATGACGGCGGAAGCGGCCGGAACCGCCGAGGAGGCGTACGCGCTGCTGGTCGACGAAGGGCGTCGGTTCGACCTGATCCTGCTCGACGTCATGCTCCCCGGGGATTCGGGCTGGGAGCTGCTCGACAAGCTCCGCCAGCGATCGATCTCGACGCCCGTGATCTTCGTGACCGCGCGGCACCAGGTCGACGAGCGCGTCAAGGGCCTGCAGCTCGGCGCGGACGACTACATCGTCAAGCCGTTCGAGCTCGCCGAGTTGCTCGCGCGCATCGACGTCGTCCTGCGGCGCGCGCAGCGCACCTCCGTGCTTCAGGTCGGTGACCTCCGCATCGATCCCGTGCTACGCCGCGTCGAACGTTCCGGCGTGCGCATCGAGGTGAGTCCGCGCGAGCTCGACTTGTTGCAGCTGCTCGCCGGATCGCCGGGGCAGACGTTCGGGCGCGAGGAGCTGTTGCGCGAAGTGTGGGGGATCGGCTTCGATCCCGGCACGAACGTGGTGAACGTGCTCGTCGCGCGGTTGCGTCGTCGGCTCGAACAGCAAGGCCCGGCGCTGATCGAGACCGTCGTGGGTGAGGGATATCGCCTGATCGCTCCGACGCCGTCTTCGCAGTCATGAGCTCCGTACCCGAATCACCCCGCGCCGAAGAAGCCGAGCCGCGGCGTTGGTCGCTGCGCTCGCGCATGACGCTCTGGTTCGCGCTCACGACGTCGAGCCTCGTCATGCTGCTGGCCAT
Source organism: Planctomycetota bacterium (assembly GCA_029259605.1). Classification (GTDB taxonomy): domain Bacteria; phylum Planctomycetota; class UBA1135; order UBA1135; genus OFTM281. The sequence goes on from JAJDEV010000177.1 coordinate 10,532, forward strand.
CGTCAGCATCTGGGTGGTTCGGCGCTCGACCGAGCGTGAACTGCGCGCGCTCTGGGTCGAGGAGTTCGAGGAGTTCGAGGCGAACCTGTCCGTCCGCGACCCCACGCGCGCGACGTTCGAGGAGATCGCCCAGGACCTCCAGCGCAAGCACCCGCAGAACGCGTTGGCCTGGCGTGTGTGGAAGGACGGCGCCGAGGAACCCTGGGGGGAGTTCGGCACGGTCGGCCTGTTCGATCGCGTCGACGCGCCGGCGACACGCGAGCTTCCGGCGGGTTCGTTCGACAAGGCGCTGCGGTGGAGGACGCGCGCGATCGACGACGGGCTCGAGCTCGGGCTCCTGCTCGACGCGGAGCGTCAGCTCTCGCGCGCGAAGACGTTCACCTCGATGGCCATCGCGTTCATCCCGATCTCCGGACTCATCGCGACGATCGCGGGTGCCGTGCTCGGGCGACGCATCTCGCGCATGCTCCAACACATCGCGGCCGGCTTCCGCGGGATTCGCAACCCGACCGACCAGGTCGCCGTCGACGTGGCCGGCGCGCCCGACGAGGTGCGTTGGGTGGCGGACTCGCTGCGCGAGATGCTCGACAACATCCGCGAGGAGGCCGACGCCGCGCGCTTCATGACGTCGGGTCTCGCGCACGAGCTGCGCTCTCCGATCCAGAACCTGATCTGTGCGACGCAGGTCGCCTTGCTCAAGGACCGCGACGCCGATCGCTACCGGCAAGTGCTCGAAGGCCAGCACGACGAACTGCGCGAACTCGCGCGCGCCGTCGACAACCTCGTGACCCTGTGCGCCACGGGCGAGACGCACTCACGCGGCGGCGAACGGTTCGACCTCGGAAGCGAGGCGGCCCTGCGTCTCGAGCGCGAGCGCAGCCAGGCGCGCCGGAAAGGAGTGGAGGTCGAGCTCGCCCTCGACGGTGACCTGGAGCTGACGGGGGACCGCGAGGCGTTGCTCCTCGCGATCGGCAACGTGGCCGCGAACGCGATCCAATGGACGAACGCCGGCGGCACGGTCTCGATCGCCTTTGAGGGGCGCGAGTCCGACGTCCACATCACGGTCGAGGACGAAGGGCCGGGCATTCCGAAGGAGCTCCGCGAGGAGGTCTTCCTCCCGTTCAAGCGCAGCCCGACCGTGCCCGGTCGCCGCCAGGGATACGGCCTCGGCCTGGCGCTCGCGAGCCGCGCGGTCGCGTCCCACGGTGGCCGGATCGACATCGACGAGGCGGATCGCGGCGGCGCCCGGGTGTGCATCACGCTGCAGCGTTGAGGGGCCGAGCACAGGCCGGACACCGGGAATGGCGCGAGACTTCCCGGCGCGCCGCCTGCACAATTCCAGCCGCCGCATGAACGCGAAGAAGCCCAACCTGCTCGTCATCGACGACGACCCGAAGTTTCAGGCGACGATGCGCCGGGGGCTCGAGGACTCCGGCATGGCGGCGGCGTCGGCGGGGAGCGCCGAGGACGCGTACGCGCTGCTCGTCGACGAGGCGCACGCCTTCGATCTCATCCTGCTCGACGTGATGCTGCCCGGAGATTCGGGTTGGGAGCTGCTCGACAAGCTGCGCGCCCGGTCGATCCTGACCCCCGTGATCTTCGTGACCGCGCGCCATGAGGTCGGCGAGCGCGTGAAGGGACTGCGGCTCGGGGCCGACGACTACATCGTCAAGCCGTTCGAACTGGCCGAGTTGCTCGCGCGCATCGACGTCGTGCTGCGGCGCGGCCGACAGACCTCGGTGCTCGAGGTCGGCGACCTGCGCGTCGACCTGCTGCACCGCCACGTCGAGCGTTCGGGCATTCGCGTCGAGCTCAGTCCGCGCGAGCTCGACCTGCTCCAGATTCTGGCGAGCTCGCCCGGGCAGACGTTCGGACGGGAGGCGCTGCTCCAGGAGGTGTGGGGCACCGGGATCACCACGGATTCGAACGTCCTGAACGTGCTCGTCGCGCGCCTGCGTCGTCGCCTCGAGCAACACGGACCGCCGCTGATCGAGACGGTGATCGGCGAGGGGTATCGCTTGATCCCCGGTGACTCGCCTTCGAAGCCATGACAACGCCGACGGCCGCAGGTTCCGTTCGGCGCTGGTCGCTGCGCGCGCGCATGACGCTCTGGTTCGCGGTGACGAGTGCGTCGCTGGTCATGGTGCTCGCCGCGCTCAGCATCCTCGTCATCCGTCGTTCGATCGAACACCAGCTGCAATCCCTCTTCACCCGCGCATTCGGGGAGCTCGAGTCCCACCTTCCGCCCGGCGAACTCACACCGGCGGACTTCGATGCGATCCTCGCCGACGTGCAGCTCCAGTACGGGCGCAACCCGATGGCGTTGCGCGTCTGGAAGGGGACGTCGGACGAGCTCTTCGGAGAGTTCGGCGCGCTCGAGATGCTCGGGCGAGTCGACGCGCCGCTGGGGCGGGATCTGGCATCGGAATCGTTCGGCCAATCGCTGCGCTGGCGCACATACTCCAGCGACCGCGGCTTCGAGCTGGGCATGCTGCTCGACGGCGACCACCAGCTCGCGCGGGCGCGCTCGTACACGTCGAAGGCGCTCGCGTTCATTCCGATCTCGGCGCTCCTCGCCACCATCGCCAGCATGCTCCTGGGGCGGCGCATCGCGCGCATGCTCGATCGCATCGCCGCGGGCGTCCGCGACATCCGCGACCCCTCCGAAGCCGAAGCCTTCTACGTCGCGGACCTGCCCGACGAGGTGCGCCCGGTGGCCGACGCGCTGCGCGAGATGCTCGACCACATCCACGAGGAAGCCGACGCCGCGCGCTTCATGACGTCGGGGCTCGCGCACGAGCTTCGCTCTCCGATCCAGAACCTGATCGGCGAGACGCAGGTGGCGCTCCTCAAGGAGCGCGACGGCGCGGAGTACCGTCAGGTCCTCGAGAGCCTGCACGAGGAGATGCGCGAGCTCGCGCGCGCCGTGGACAACCTCGTGACCCTGTGCGCGACCGGCGACGGGGCGCGCTCACGCGGCAGCGAGCGCTTCGATCTCGGGGAGGAAGCGTCCCTGCGACTCGAGCGCGAGCGCAACCAGGCGCAACGCAAGGGCGTCCAGTTCGCCCTCTCGCTCGAGGGCGACCTCGAGCTCACCGGCAACCGCGAGGCGCTGCTGCTCGCCGTGGGCAACGTCGCGACGAACGCGATCCAGTGGACGAATGCGGGAGGCCGGGTCCGGATCGCGTTCGAGGGCCGCGCGTCCGAGGTGCTCATCACGGTCGAGGATGAAGGGCCGGGCATTCCGGCGGAGCAACGCGAGGAGGTCTTCCTCCCGTTCAAGCGCACGACGACGGTTGCCGGCGGTCGACGGCAGGGGTACGGACTCGGGCTCGCGCTCACGCGCCGCGCGATCGATGCCCACGGCGGCCAGATCGAGATCGACAGCGCGCAGGGCGGCGGCGCCCGTGTGCGCATCACGCTCCCGCGCTGAAGAATCCGGTCGGCGCGCACGGGAAAGGCGCTGGGGTTGGTTCGGCGGCCTGGCTACACTTCGCCCGCATGCGCTCCCCGCAAACGTCAGGGCGACGGCGAACGGCTCGCCGGCCCGTTCCCGTGGCCGCCCTCGCGGCGTGCGTCGCGTTCGTCTCGTGCCACTCTCTCGGCGCCAACGTGTGGAATCTGGGCCAGGTCCACGACCAGGACGGCCGGCCGAGCCGGTACGGGAATCTGCGCAGTCCGATCGAGCACCTGTTGAGCGAGTTCGTCGCGTCGACCGAGGAGCTCGGCGGCCTGCGCCTCACGGCCGAAGCATCGAACAGCCGCATCGAGGATCCGCTCGGCGTCTGCCTGGACAACCTCATCGCCCTGTCGAACGGCAGCCGCCGCAGTCCGTACGCGCGCGCGCTGCTGGTGCAGATGATCACCTGGTTGTCCGGCGACTGCACGTACACGCTCTCGCGTGAGCGTTGCGCGCTGGAGATCGCGAGCGTGGGGAAGTGGTACGGGCTCCTGCAGCCGCGCTATCCCGAGTCGCTCGAGCGGACGTCGGACACACCCGAAGAGGCGGCCGTCGAGGGCGACGGTCCGGCCACCGCCGAACAGCTCGTCGCGCCGATCGCCGAGCTGATCCGCACGAGCAAGTTCGCCGTCGCGCTGCACTCCGCGAATCCCGAGCTCGACGCCGCGTGCGAAACGGTGCGGCAGCTGCTCGTCGACCGCAACGGCGTGCGTCGCCTGGTCGCGGTCACCGCGCTCGTGTTGCGCAAGCACGGCTTCGACGCGCCGGAGCTCGCGCAGCTGCGGCGCCTGCACGATGAGCTGTGTCGCGACGCGCTCGCGATGGCCCTCGGCGAGGCGCTGCGCGACCCCGATCCGCTCCCGCGCGCCGCCGGCGTCGGCGCCTGGATCCGGCTTGCGCGCATCGCGCCGAGCGCGGGGACGCCCGAGACCGACACGATCGCGACCGAAGCGCTCGCCACGGGCTTCCTCGATCCGAGTCCGCTCGTCGTCCTCGCGGCGGTGAAGGCGATCGAGACGTACGGCGTTCCCGAGAACGCGCCGCTCCCGACCGGAACAGATTCCAGTGTCGAGGCGGCGTCGGCCGAGATGATGTGGATGTCACGCCTGGTCGCGCTCATGACCCGTCTGCCCGAGGGTCCGCTGCACGTCGCGACGTGCGACGCGATGGCGCGCATCGCGGGCGAGGAGCGTAACCTGCACGCGGAGTATTGGATCGAGCGCTGGAACGCGATCCAGCGCGCCGCGGTACCCGGTCCGTCGGTGGAAGGCGGCCGCTCTTGAGCGAGGGCGAGCAGGGCTCCGGGCAACCGAAGGGCCGCTGGTTCGGTTTGATCCGAATCGCGTTGGCCTTCCTCATCCTCGGGTACATCGCGACCACGCTGCCGTGGAACGACGAGCTGACCTACCGCGCGGGATCGGAATCCGTCTCGGTGCTCGGGGAGATCGACGGCGAGTGGAAGTCCGAGCAGGTGCGTTTCGCGGTCGCGTCGGACGCGAAGGCGCTCTCGATCACGTGGCCGAGCGAAGCGCGCGAGGCGACCGCCGCGGGCGAGTCGTTCGACGTCGTGCGCCGCGCGAACGGCGCGGACGGCTACGACTGGCAGCCGAGCATGACGCGCGCCTTCCGCGACATGAGCGGCAACGGGCTCCTGTACGCGATGCTGCTCTTCATCGGCGCGACGTTCCTGATCGCGACGCGTTGGTGGCGCCTGCTCGCCATCGCCGGATGCCCGACCTCATGGTTCAACGCGTTTCGGCTGACATACGTGGGCTTCTGCTTCAACCTCGTCATGCCGGGCATGACCGGCGGAGACTTGGTCAAGGGCGCGATCGCGGCGAAGGAGAATCCGCTCCATCGCGCGGACGCGGTCGTCTCCGTCGTCGTCGACCGAGTCATCGGCCTGGCCGCGCTCGCGATGCTCGCCGTGGTCGTGATCCTGCTCTCGGGCGACGAGACGTTCCGTGCGCTGAAGATGCCGCTGATCGGGCTGCTCCTCGCCGGGATGCTCGGCGCGGGCCTCTACTCGCGCAAGTCGCTGCGCAAGAAGCTCGGGCTCAGCGCGCTCGTCGATCGGCTGCCGCTCGGCGACAAGCTGCGCTCGCTCGATTCGGCTGCGCTGACCTATCTCGAGCATCCCGCCGAGCTCGCCTTCGCCTTCCTGCTCTCGTTCGGGAACCATCTCGTGGTGTGCGCCGGCGTGTTCTACCTCGCGCGCGCCATCGGCATCGACGAGACCCAAGCGACGCTGCGCGACTTCCTGGTCCTCGCGCCGGTCGCGAACATGGTCAGCGCGATCCCGCTCGCGCCCGGCGGATGGGGCGTGGGCGAATTCGTCTACCGCGAGCTGTTCGTGATGATCGGGCTGAGCGGAGCGCTCGGAGTCGCGGTCAGCGTGACGTTCCGACTTTGCATGCTCCTGGGATTGGGAACGATCGGTAGTCTGTTCCTCCTCCTGCCCGGCATGCGCGCCGAAGCGCGCGACGCGAAGACCGACGCCCAGAGCTGATTTCGGCCGGGCGCAACCGGGCTGCCTGCCCTGCACCTCGCTCCTATGAAGCTCCTCGTTATCGGAACGCTCGCCTTCGACTCCGTCGAAACTCCCCACGATCGACGCGAACGCGCGATCGGTGGCTCGGCCACGTACTTCGCGCACGCGGCCGCCTCGTTCGGTCCGGTCCGCGTCGTCGGCGTCGTCGGCACGGACTTTCCGGAGCCGGCCCTCGCGAGCTTCCACGCGCGCGGCATCGACACCGAAGGCGTCGAGGTGGTGGAGGGCGAGTCCTTCTACTGGGCGGCGCGCTACGAGGCGGATTGGAACACGCGCCACACGCTGGAGACGCGCCTCAACGTCTTCGCGGACTTCGATCCGAAGGTGCCCGAGAGCTACCGCGACGCCGAGTTCGTCTTCCTCGCGAACTCCGAGCCGAAGGTGCAGATGAAGGCACTCGACCAGTGCACGAAGCCCAAGCTCGTCGTGGCCGACACGATGAACCTCTGGATCGAGCACGCGCTCGACGACCTGAAGGCGCTCATGAAGCGCGTCGACGGACTCGTCTTGAACGACGAGGAGGCGCGCATGCTCACGGGCAACTCGAACCTGATCCAGGCGGCCGCACAGATCCTCGAGATGGGCCCGAACTTCGTCGTCCTCAAGAAGGGCGAGCACGGCGCCTTCCTCGTCGCGCGCGACCATCGCTTCGCGGTCCCCGCCTACCCCGTCGAAGAGGTCATCGATCCGACCGGCGCCGGCGACGCGTTCGCGGGCGGCTTCATGGGGCACATCGCAGCGACCGGCAACGCGGACCCGGCAACCCTGCGCCGCGCCATGCTGTACGGCACGGTCACCGCCTCGCATTCGGTCCAGGGCTTCAGCGTCGACGAGTTGGAAAAACTGGACCCGCGCGGCATCGAGCGCCGGTACGCGGACTTGCACGCGTTCGTCGCGGTGTAAGCGGGAAGGGGCAGGCTTCGTTCCTTCCGTTTCGGGTCGACGTTCCGGTTCGCCTCGACCTTCCGGTTCGCCGCGACCTTCCGTTTCGCCTCGACCTTCCGTTTCGCCTCGCTGGGCTCGCTTCGCTCGCCTTCGCTCGTCGTGGGCTCTCCTGGATCGCGGGGACTCGGTGACGTTCGGTAATCGATTCACGCGCAGCGCTTCGCGCTGCTGCGGCACAGGCTCGCTTCGCTCGCGTGCCGCCTGACGCAACGGACCAGGGGAGGCATTTCCGTTCTCGTCCGTTCCGGCAACTCCCTCTGTTCGTCAGGGGGACTCGTGAACGCGGCCCATGGGGCGTTCGGGAACTTGATCCCGGAGTGCGGGGAGCGGGTGGCTGGTACCGGTACCGCGCACGGTCCGGTTCGCGAGTTGGCCGCTGGGGCGGCTGCGTTCGTTTCCGGCCGTTCCGGCGGGGACGACGCTCCGTTCGGGGACTCGACCGCGGAACCACCGTTCCGTTCGAAGCCGCGTCGCGGCGCGCCGTGCGGAGCAACGGCACGGGTACGGCCATCCCGCGACCGGCGACCCGCACTCCGGGATCAAGTTCCCG
>JAJDEV010000178.1 GCA_029259605.1 Planctomycetota bacterium
CCGACAACAGCGTCGCCCTGACGCCCCCGTCCTCGGTTGCCCAGCACATCAGGCGGTTCCAATGTCCGTCAAGCCCCACCAATGTCGTGACTCGCGTGCGCCAGTCTAGAAGCGCCAACAGGTCATCTGAATTGGTAGGACTACTTCGCCATGGAACCGCAAGCTCGAGAATGGACTGCGAATCGGCGACGTGGAGGTGCTGGTGTACCTCGCCAATGTGCCCATCCTCGACCTGGATTCCGTAATTGTCGCCGCTGCGCGCCAGGATGCTTCTCAAGACCCGTCGGGCTTCGGACCAGAGCTTCACGAACTCCCTATGATGTTGCTGAAGATGCCTGTCAGCTTCTCGACGATCCCAGTCACCGACAAGATGATGCCTAACACCAACAGAGTCTTTGACTTGTCGGTGACATTGGCTGATGCCGACGGGTAGACCGTCGAGCGCTGGTTGACCGACCCCTCAACTCTCGACTGCTGAACTTGAATGCCATAATTGCGTCCGGACCGGCCGCGACCAAGAGCGAGCAGCAAGTGAATCAGCACGAGGAACGAGCCAGCAGAAACAAGCACAATCCAAGGGACCATCTGCAATGCTTTTTTTTGAAGCTTTTGAGTGGAAGGAGAGTTCGAGCGTCTCGGGAGTCTATCAGCCGCTTGTGTCGAGTAGAAGCGAGCGATACCGGTTGGGTCAAGACGGCCCCCCCAACCCCCCCGGGTCCCCGGGGGGGGCTCGTCGCCCGCCAGCGCACGCCCTAGGCGCTCGCTACGCGTCGGCCCGAAGGCCGAACAGCTCGACGGCGCCGCCTTTGACGACGTACTTCGAGCAGTACTTGGCGACGGCGGTCTTGTCGCGGATCAACGCGACGTCTGCGATCCCCTCCAGGGAGTGCGGTCGCTTTCCCCGAGGCTTCGAGTCCGAGGTGACGAGGAACGCGACGCCTTCGACCTCTTCGTCCGTGATGAACGAGTTCGGGCGGCAGAGTTCGTTCCAGGTCTTCTTGACCCACCCGCGTCGAATCCCTCGCGCTCCAGGAGCGCCCCAGAGGGCGTGCAGGTGCCACACGCCTCGCTTCTGGCGTTCCCAGGCGACGGCGTGCCTGAGACGCTCCGGTGAGCTGTACAGGGGGCAGCCCTTGAGCCCGAGTCCTCGACGGTCGCTTTCGACGCGGCGAACGAGCGTCCGGTACCGCTTCATGAGTGATTCCGGACCGCACGGCTTGCGAGTCGTCAGCGTGACGATGAGATCCCACCGGAAGCGCTGAAGGAGTTCGGCAGTCGCGTCGGCAACCGCCTTCGTTCCCAGCTTGTTGCGCGACCGGAGCTTAGATGCGGTCATCGCTCGGCCCCTCGACGTCACCCTCACGGAACTGCACCACGTTCTCGATCTGGACACGCCTTCGTCCGTCGCGGACCTGAGAGGCGATGTAGATCCAGCACTCAGGCAGCGCTGAGAAGTCGCTCAGCTTGGGTAGCTCGTTGAGCTTGAGCGGGAGGCCATACCCTCGAAGCATGTCCTTCGAGATCGACAGCGCTGCTTCCGTGAGCCAGAGCTTGTGCCCGATCAGCGCTCCCCGGTGCTCGGGCCCCACGAGCTGCACACGAAGCTGCAGGAAGAATCGCTCTCTGTCGGTCTGGCCGTGATGCACGGACGCGACACGCGCGCGATGCCAGCCCGAAGTCACTACGTTGTCGCGCGGGCTGGGTGCCCGGGACAGAGCCTCTTCGAGATCCTTCGGAAAGTAGTCGGGGCTGTTCTTCATGATTAAAGCGAGTACTGGGTCTCGTGAAATGAGCGCTCGGACGCACCTCGCGCCCGAGCCCTGAGCGCTTGCGAGCGCTCAACCGACACCGAATCTCCTGCGGATGCGTTCCGCAGCGTCGTCCGGGAGCGGTTCCGCCACCGCATTCGCAGAGTCATCGGAGCCCGAGGCGGCTATGAACTCCGCGACCCACGCGTCGCACGTGTACCGCCCACCGCCGATCCTCACGGTCTGGAGACGTCCGGCTCCGGGCGTTCCCCGAGTGGCCCAGCGATAGAGGGTCGAACGGTGAAGCCGTTTGCCGGGGCGGCTACTGGGAAGACGTGTCGAGTACTCCGCGAGCGGGCGGTACTCGAAGTTCTGGGGATCGATCGGGTACGAGGTCATGCCGTGCGAGCAGCCGCGCGAGGTCGCGACGTGCTGCTACGACGGATGATCGGCCAACGGCTACCGGACCGGGTCTAGGGTTCGGTTCCATCACGGTTCACCGGCCGTTGCTCCCCCGTTCGTCGTCGGGACTCCCTTCTGGCCACCCACGGAACGCGTACCCGTTGCGGCTGCTTTCCAAGTAGCCCGCCTTCACCAACCCCGACAGATGCCGCTTGGCCGTACCGACTGCCACTCCCAACTCGCTTGCGATCGCCGCCCCTTTCTGTCGCTCCCCCGGAGACTGACAAGCAAGCAACCGCAACGCGGCCTGTTCCGTCTGGTGGAGACCTTCCCAGCGAGCGAGGGAGCGCGACCGTCTCCGACCACGCTCTCCTCGTCGCGTTACTGAATCGCCAGACCCCAGCTCGCCGAGTTCGTTTCGAAGGTACCTCCGAACATCTTCGAGGAGGCGAATCAGCCGCCGTCGCCAAAGAGGATGGGTCGACGTATTCGCCCATGAGCGCACGGAGAGGCTCATGGTGTGTCTCATCTCCAGCTCGGAAGTTCCGTGCTCGAGCCGGAAGGACGCCGCGACGCGGCCCCAGTCGAGCCACTCCGTCCGAACGTATCTTTCGAAGGCAAGCGCCTCTCGTCCAAGCGTCGCCAGGCCAGGCTCCGGCGGACCAGGGACATCGAGCAGAAGGTCGCGGTTGGGAACCCAGGGTTCCGGTGGAATCTGTTCCGCGAGTTCCAAGGCTCGGGTAGCTCGACGGAGATCCTCCGCGAGTCCAGCGTCCTGATCCGACATCCTCGAACCCTCCGGTTGGTTCGGACTCCGGGCGAATGAGAAGCGTGGGAGAAGCGTCGCCCGGAGTGCGACGCCGACGAGTTTGGTTGCGACCCAAGCTCGCTCTCCCGCGCGCGTTCGTGCGTACTACCCCATGCTCGCCGCGATCTCAATGGCGCGTTGGAGACGTGTGTTCGCGTAGATCTGGGTCGTTTCCAAGAGGCGATGTCCAAGCGCCGCGCTTGCGGCTTCGAGGCCTTCGTCGCGCTGGATTCGAGTTGCGGCGTTGTGGCGAAGCCGCCCCGGTGACCAAGCCGGAACGCCAGCCCGCTTGCACGCCCGCTGAATCGCTTGCCGGTAAGTGACCGTGTCATAGTGGTCACGGAGCTTCCGTCGTTTCGAGTTCGCTCGTTTCCGACGTTGTGCTGCGATGTGGCTCGGCCAGAGCGGCGTTTGGCGGTCGCCACGAAGCCCAGCCAGACGCTCCTCTTCGGACCTCTTGGGCGAGAAGAGATAGGTACCCTGCAACCCCGGGCGGAGGAACCGGCGAATGATCGACTGTCCGCGAGGCCCGATCGCGATGACGCGATCGTGTCCCCGCCACGCGTTCTTGTGCTGGGTGGGCCTGTAGAGCCAAACCGCACTCTGCATGTCGACGTCGCACGGACGCAGTACGACGATCTCTCCCGGCCGCGCGCCAGTCACCATCTGGAGCTGCACCATCGCGGCGATCGGGGGCGGCATGAAGGCAAGCGCTCTGTCGATGTGATGCTGCGGAACGCACTGCACGGGCCGTGTCTCGCGAGCCCGCGAGCGCCCTTGCTTCAGTCCGTCGACGGACTCCAACCCGTGGAGCACCGAGGGCGGCAGCTTCTCCTGGCGGGTCGCCCATCGGAAGACACGACGCACGATGTTGACCCGCTGGTTGGTGACCTTGCGTGAGAGTCCTTCGTCGATGAGTGCGTCTCGGTAGATGAGCAGCGCTTGAGGGCCGAAGCGCCGCGCATCGAGATCGAAGAAGAGTCGGAGCAAGGGACGGAGCGCGAGCTTCACGTTGCTGACCTCGCGACTGATCGATCCGTCCGGCCGAACGTACTCGCGCTCGGCCCAGTCGAGGAAGTCGTCCGACAACGTCGCGATGCGATAGGGCGCGTCGGCGTTGCTGTTCGGAAGCTTGCGTCCGTTCAGCAGGTAGCTTGCGACCAGGCGCTCGTAGCGTGCGTTGCTCTCGGCGGTACCGTGTCGGCCGAGGTAGTGGTCACGGCCGCCGAGCGTGACGACGGCCTGTCCAGAAGCCTTGTGAAGTCGATAGGAGGGAACGGTTGCCTTGCGGTGGTGCGTCATGTCGTGCGTCTCGGGGGCCATCCGGTAGGACTACCGGGTTTCTGGGCCTTCCTGAGCCGCGCTGCCCACCGTGGGCAGGTTCGCTAAACCTAGCGATCAGCTGTGGTTACTGTACTGGAGCGGGCGAAGGGACTCGAACCCTCGACATTCAGCTTGGGAAGCTGACACTCGGGGATCGAGGACTGGCCTGGCAGGCGACGCCGCAACGCCGCTGCGCCCTCCGCGACGCGGCACTCGCGACCCGCCGAGGGACGAGGTACTCTCGACGCATGGCGGTGACCACACGAGACGAACTCCTCCGCGCCCTGCGAGAAGCGAGCGGCGAGCTGCGCGCGTTCGGCGTGCAGCGGCTCTCCGTCTTCGGCTCGTTCGCCCGCGACGAGGCCACTTCCGAGAGCGACGTGGACCTCCTGGTCGAGCTCGACCGGAAGACCGTCGACCGCTACATGGAAGCGAGGTTCTTCCTCGAGGATCTTCTGGGACGCCGCGTCGACCTCGTCCTCGAGGACCGCGTGAAGCCCCGGCTCCGCGACGCGCTCTTCCGGGATGCGATCGATGCCGCGTGACGAGCGCGTCTACCTCGAGGACATGCTGGCCGCGACGCGGCGCGCGCTCCGGTACGTCGATGGCATGACGCTCGAGTCGGACGAGCGGACGTTCGACGCCGTTCTCCGCAACCTCGAAATCATCGGCGAGGCTGCGAAGCGCGTCTCGGACGAAACGAGGGAGCGTTTGCCGGGGATCGAGTGGCGCAAGATGGCGGGCATGCGCGACATGCTCGCGCACGCCTACTTCGAAGTGGACCGGACATCGTGTGGGACGTGGTGTCGTCGAAGCTCCCGGGGCTCGAGAAGGAGCTGAGCTCGGCGCCGCCTTAGGTGTCGGCCGAGTTTTCGGACCCCACGCCCACGACAGCGGCCGCGTGCTGAAAAACCAGCACACACGGCAGGTGTTACGGGCAGAGGCCGGCTCCGCGCGCCGGCGACCGAGAAGGGCGTCTATGTCGCACGGGTCTCGTACCGCGCGTCGTCGCGCGTCACGTCGAACTCGATCGCGCCGATCGCGTCGAGGGAAGCGTCGACCAGCCCCTCCAGGACGTCCATTGGCGGGACGGGGAGAATGGCCTCGCGGAGTACCACTCGAATGGCATTTCGCGGTTGATCGTCTTCGATGAGCAAGACGACGCGCGTCCACTCGTCGGTGGCGCGCACGCTGACGACGCTGTGAACGAGGCTGTATGCAAGGTTGCCCGGCGCCTCGCCGCGTGAGTACGGCTCGAGCGCTGGATCGGCGATCAATCGCTGGTGCAACGCCTCGGTCACAACGCGCACGACTTCGCTTCGCATCTCGTCCCCTGCTTCGTCGATCGAGGGCACCGCGTTGCTCGGCGTGGCCAGGGGCGCGTCGGGCCCGAGACCCCGCGCGGCCAGGGCCAATCGAATGCGTTCCGTCGCACCGACCATCGCCTCGGTGCGAAGGCCACGCTCGCCGGCGTTCGTGAGTTCGGCCGCATCTGCACGCCAGAGGGTCGTCATCGGTCCGGCGCCCAGCGACGCGAGCGCGAGGAGCGTGGCGCCCGCGCGTCGGCAGGACGACGGGCGGGCCGCGCTTCGACCGATCCACTCGATGCGGCGCTGAAGATCCGATGCCGGGCCGAAGCCGACGACGGCATTCGATACCCGGCCGGCGACGAGCGTTCGCGCGGCGGCGACGAGCGCGAGGTAGTACTCGGGCGCGGTGTGAGCTTCCGCGCCGAGGGCGCGTTCATCGCACGCGAGCTCGCGTTCGCGATGCGACCTGGCCGTGAGCCACCAGACGAGCGGGTTGATCCAGTGGATCGAGACGGCAAGCACCGCCGCGACGGAGCGCCACGGATCGAGCTGCCGGATGTGTGCGTGCTCGTGGCGCACCACTGCGGACAGCGCCGCGCTCGTCCAGTCGGTGCACTGCGGCGGAAGGACTAGCGTCGACGGAAACAGGCCGGCGACGTGCGGTCCCCATGGAGTCGACGCGACGATCGTTCGTGCGATGACCGCTTCGCCGATTCCGAGCTCACGCATTCGAGTGCGCGCCCGTTCGGTTCGGTTCGCGTCGACAGCAGTCGGAGCGCACACGAGGACGCGCAGCACGCGCCGCGACGCCCAGAGCGTCACGAGTCCGCCGCCCAGCCAAAGGAGCCCCAAGAATGGCGCGAGGCGAGCCACGCTCGACGCGGTCGAGCGCTCCGACGTCGCCATGTCCCGATCGTCTGCCGCGGCTTCTCCCGTGAGCACTGCACGAGCGCTGCGTCCCCCGGCGGACGGAAACGTCCAATCGGAACTCAGCGAGAGAGCTCCCGGCATCCACGGAGTCACACACAGGACGACGCACCCGATGCTGATCCATCGATAACGCACGCGAGCGTCCGCGCCGCGCAGGCACGCGAGAACGAGCGCCAACCCGATCGAAACGAACGCTCCCCGCGCGACGAGGTTCGTGAGAAAGACGCCCGCCGCTTCGCCTCCCCCGATCTCGTCGAGACTCGCGATCATTGCCTGCGTCGTCCCCCCTTGCGGGCGCGGAGTTGCCGTTCGACTTCGTCCAGCTGCTGGTCCGACAGGCTCTCGCCGCGCAGGTCGAGCAGGGCGGAGACGGCACCGCCAATCGAACCGTCGAAGAACGTGTCGAGCACCCTTCGGAGCGCGGACGTGCGCGCCTGGTCCGCGGGCACGGTCGGCCGATACACGTACTTGCGATCGACCTGCGCGTGGCGAACGAGTCCCTTGTCTTCGAGCGTGGCGACGAGTGCGCGAACGGCCGAGTACGAGGGCGGGTCGATGAGGTCCTCACGGATCTCGGCGCACGACGCGCTCCCGCGCCGGTAGACCGAATCCATGATTTGCCGTTCGCGCCTCGAGAGCGCGTCGAGCTTCTTCGTACCCCGGGGGCGCTTCGGCTTCGTCATGCTAGAAAACTACCACTGCGCTCGATTTGTCGCGAGTCGCGGCTCGGCTCCGCGGCGCTACGAGCCTGGAACGCGAATGCGAGCGTCGACGACGCGCCCCGTGTTCAGTCCGACGACCTCGTACCGAACCGCGCGGTCTTCGTCAATCTGGAACAGGATCAGGCACTCGTTGCCGGGGCCGGCCTGAAGCAGGAAGCGGTCGATCGAAGCGGCGCGAAGCACTTGGCGGCGACCGCTCGGGTACACGTAGACGAGCCTTCCTCCTTCGGTCGCGAAGCGCAGGACGTCATCCGTACCCTCGACCACCCAGTCGCCATCGAACGCGGCGAGTTCTGTTTCGGTGAGCGTGACGTCCGGCGGGGGAGCGACGTCCGCGCCCGACTCTGCGAGTGCGTTGCGCGCGGGTGCGAACCAAGGGTGGTGCTCGAGTGTCGTCCGAAACTCCGCTTGCGCCGTTGTGCGATCTCCCAATGCGAGCGAGAGGCGCGCGACCTCGTAGTGGACGCGAAACCAGTCCGGAGCCACCTTCAGGTTGAGTCGATGCAAGGCGAGCGCGTCCTCCAACCTCCCCTCGGACTCGGCCTGGGCCCCCAACGTCGCCAGCGTCCTCCACTGGCTGGGCTCTCCGACGGTGCGGCCCGACGCGCCGAGCGCTCCCGCAACCACGTCCAGCGCGTCCCGGGCGCCGCGCGCTTCGATCAACCGAACGATCTCCGCGAGCGTCGGCGCGACTCGAGAGCCTGCGCGGTGCGAATAGGGCCCAGGCTTCGTTTCACCCGCCGCACCTCCGTCTCGTGCGAACCTGGCGAGCTCCTCTTCGCTATCGAAGGTCGCACCGAGGAACGCTCCGATGTCGCGCACCATGTTGCTGTAGTCGCGGACCGAACGCCCCTCGGCGCCGAACCTGATCAGGCGATCGAAGACGACTTGGAGCGCGGCGAAATCGGAGTGTTCCGCATCGGGAAAGCAGCGTCGGTAGATGTCGGCGTGCGGGAACTCGTCCAAGTACTCGGCGTCGGCGTTGTTGTCGAAGACGAGCGTCGGGATCCGCAACCGTTCGAGTTCGAAGCCCATGATCCACTCTTCCGCGCGTCGCCTGACCTGCCGCGAGGCCTGGGTCCCGTCGAGCCATACCAAGGCGTCGACATCCTGCTGTTGGATGGCGATGGCCGTGGCCGCGACCGCGCCCAGGCTGTACCCGCACAGCGCGACGCGTTCGGTGTCCACTTGGTGCTGGCGCCCTGCCCAGTCCAGGACGACAGCCAGGTCGCGCGCCTGGACGCGCGCAGCGGCCACGCTGTCGCTCTCCATCTCGCGCGATCTAACGCCGCGCGCAGGAGTGGCGAGGACGTAGAAGCCACGACTCGCCAAGTACTCGCACAACACCCAGTTCTCGAAGCCGACGCCGTTGCGTCCCGGCGCGTAGACGACCACTGGGAACGGACCGTCCAAGGGCTCGGCGTCGATGCGCGCCGAACATGGCAGATCGATGAGCGCAGCCCCGGACGTGCCCCGGACTCCGGCAAGCGAACGCGCCACGTCGGCACGCTCACCACCGAACGTCGCCTCGACTTCGGCGTAGTCGCGCACGGTCGCGCGTGGTGCGTCGCCGGTCGACGCCGGGTACCACACGAAGATCGTGATCGGACGCGCGTTTTCTCCCTCCCGCGGCTGGTCGAGGAAGTCGTTCGGGCTGAACAGCGACCGAGAGCGATCGAGTTGTACGACGCTTCGAAAGCCCACGGCATGCGCGCCCCTCTCGAGCCCCGGAACGAACAGCTCGTCGTCCGCGGCTGCGCCGATCGCGACGTTGAAACAGACGAGCGATGCGAGCAATCGCACCGCGGGCACGACGGATTTCATGGCCTGCATGCTGCAAAAGTAGCACATGGCTATCGACGCAGGCAGGGGGGCGCGTGTTCGATCGGCGCAAGGCGCAGGTTTCATTCGATGCTGGTTTTCCAGCAGCCCGGCGTTGCCTGCGCCGTTGCGTTCGACCCGCCGAGGTCAGTCGGCGCTCGCGGCGAGCGGCTCGAGTCGCAGTCGGCGGTCGAACGGCACGTCGCGGCCGGGTGTGGTCGGCCATCCCGTGCGCGGCGGCGCCACGTCGCCGGAGAAGGGAATCCAGAGCCGGAACTCGGCGCGGTTCACGAGTGAGTGTCCGCCGAGAATGCGACCGCTACTGGCGTCGAGCTCGAGCGCGAGATCGAAGCTCTCGACACCGACACGATTCGCAGCATGCTCGGCTCTCGATTCGCTCGCGCGTGGGCGCGGACGGGGCAGGAGCCAGGTCAATCATCTGTCAGGTGCGTGAGCGCGCTCCCGTCGGCGTTCATAACAGCGATGTCGGCATTCCCGTCGAGCTCACAACGAAACGCGATGCGCGTGCCGTCGGGCGACCAACGGGGATTGCCCGCGAACTCTGGCCCCTCGGTCAAGCGCGTGGCGTCCGTGCCGTCGGCGTTCATGACGTATACCTGCCCTTTTCCACCGTCACGATTCGAGACGAAGACGATGCGGGCGCCATCCGGCGAGTAGGAGCCGTTGTAGTCGGGCGTCTTCCGGCTCGAGAGGTTCACCGGCGCGTCGAGCTCGAACTGCATGGAATAGACGTTGTACGCACCGCCACGTAGCGACGTGAAGACGATGCGGGAGCCGTCCGGCGACCACTTCGGATAGAAGTCCGAGCTCTCGCCGTCCGACAGGCAAACCGCCTCGCCGCCGTCGGCCGGCAGGATCCAGTTCTGCGAGAGCGCACCGTCCGTTCGATAGTAGAGAAGGCTGTCCCCGGTCGGGCTCCACGCGGGCGACGCCTCGTCGCCCGACGTCTCGGTCAAGCGCCGCACGCCGCTTCCATCCGCCGCGGCGCGATGCAGTTCCATGTTCCCGTCCACGGGCGCGACATACGCGATCGACTTGCCGTCGGGCGACCAGTCGGGCCCCTGCCCCTTCTCGATCAGGAGGGTCAAGCCGGTGCCGTCCGCATCGATCACGTAGATCCCCGTCTGGCCGTGTCGGTTCGAGGCGAACGCGATGCGCTTCCCGTCGGGAGACCACGTCGGGCTGCCGTCCTCCGCGGGGACAGCGGAGGGTCCTTCCTGAGCGTGCAGCCCGTTGGCCAATCCCGCGAGGAGCATCGTCGTGAACATCCGACCGGACTTTCGTTGCATTGTGTGCATGGCTTCGATCTTTCGGAGACTCCAGGCGAGGTCGCCGGCTCGAACGTGGTGACGCAGGCCCCTCGCCGCACGTTCGGCTCGCGACTCGAGACGGACGATCGACAGCGGGGCTGTCACAGGCCGGCGCCGTCCGCATCGATAACGTAGATCCCCATCTGGCGGCTTCCGGCTCGGGATGATCGTCGACATGCTAGTTTAGCAGCACATGGGGTGCTTTCGTAAGGCCCCTTTCTGTTCCGCATCTCCAACCACAGAGGAGTCTTGCCGTGAACGTTCCCTCGAAGGAAGCGTCGGTGTGACGCGACGGCAGAGGTTCGTAGGACTCGCTCTGCTGGCGAGCGTCTCGCTCATGGCTGTTCATGGGAGCAGGGACTCCGCCGGAGAGTGCTTCCACTCCGGGCGTATCGTCGATCCCGCCGGAAATCCGATCATGGGTGTGCGTGTCGAGATCGCGGATGACTGGGTCGTGAGCGGTCCGTTTGGCAGATTCACTCTCTCGCATCCCCGTCATGACGACTCCGCGCGCGCGACGTTCAGCCTCCGCGCACATGAGCTTCACTCGGTCGCGGTTCCCGCTCATCCGACCGCGGGGATCGAGGTTGTGATCGGGCTGCGTGGCCCGAGGACGTCCTCGCCGCATTGATCCTCCGCACGCCCGAGGGGACCGCGGCGTCGTCCGAGCGTGCCCGCACGACGCGCGTCGGTGGCCGTCCCGCGCGATGCCGGAACTCGAGCTCGCCTACGAAGCGCCGCCGTTCGAAGTCGCCGCCCGTTGAAGCGCGCCCGTGCGCCGTCTCAGCGCCCGATGACTTCGTCGAGGGCGTTCGACAGGAAGCCCAGCGGCGTGTCGCCGCACAGACCCTGGACGCGGTAGCTCAGGCATGCGAAGGCCGGGTCGATGGGGATCGGCATCGGTCCGAGTACCGCCGTCCCTCCCGCGTGCGGGATGGCGAACGTCTCACAGGTCGCGCTGGCCAGGTTGACGAGCAGCTCACCACGCGCGCCGAGTGTGGGGACGACCGGCATTCCCGAGAAGTCGATGTGGAAGAGCGCGAGTTTGGACGGGTTCGCTCCGGCACAGGACAGGCTGACCGACCACGGCTTTCCGGTCTTCGGCTTGGACACGCTCGTCAGGCCGACCGGGTTCACCCCGCTCCCGTTGAAGCTGACGCTCGTGCCCGCCTTGCAGTTCGCGATCTCGGACCCGACGAACACGCTCGACTGGACGATCACGCGGTAGGAATCGTTCAGGGCTGCCGTCGCCGCGAAGGCGGTCGAGCGATTGTTCATCAGGTTCACGGGCGGCCCCGAGTTGTACGAGATGGTGACCGTGCGGCCGATCTTGTTGACGAGGGTCAACGTGTTCCCGGCACCGCAGCAGTTGAAGTCGGGTGCGAAGGATCCGCTCGACAGTACGACGACCTGACTCGTCTGCGCGGCGTGCGGTGGCGCGAGGGCTGCGAGGGCTGCGAAGCAGAGGAAGGCAAGGATGGGGATACGCATGGCGAACTCTCTCTGGGAAGTGGAGCGTCGGCTCCGGTGGCAAGGCGAGCGGTCGGAAGCTGATCCGCCATCGAGGATAAGCGGTGCAAGCGGCTCTGGGCTTCCCGATCGCGAGCGCTGAGGATCCGGGGCGCCAGGGCGCCCGCGGCTGAGGAGACCGAAGCAGATATCCTCGCCGTCGAACTCGGTCACGTACTGAACTGACTGCCCAAGTGTTGCTCGAGCACTGCGTCGGACGCGTATTTCACGCTCCAGCCCTTTCTCATCCCGCGGCGCCGCCGACGACCGAGTCTCCAATCCGCGACGTCGGGTGAATGCTCCGCCACCCCCAGTCCTGGCGCCACCGGAGCAGCTCGGCCGGACTCAGCTGCCGACGTACGAACCCCAGCATCTTCGCCGGAGTTTGCTCCTCGTCGTCCGCGTTGAAGCGCCGCCGAACGAAGTTCCGGTACGCCATGTGAACCTGCAGTCCGAGGTCGAGATAGCGACGCGCCTTCGACACGAGCCACGAGTCGCGCCGCAGCCGACCGAGCAGGTCCCTCATCATCGCCTCGGTGTGGTTGATCGGGAACAGCGGGTTCCAGGTCAGGCGGGCGAGTTTGCTGTTCGTCTTCCGGTGCACGAGCTTGCGCGCGGACCCGAAGGCACGGCGCAAGTGCTTCGGGTACGAGCTCTTCTCGTCGGTGTCGAACACGATGCTCGGGAGACGGTCCGAAAGCCGCGCTCCGCGTGCAAGAGTCCGCCTCACGCTCCGCGCCGAAAGGTCCTTTCGCGGCCCTAGACGGGCGTCTTCGTCCAAAATGGCTCGTTTGCGCGCTTCACTCATCTTGCCGCGTGGACGGATCGGGGCGGCCTCTGCCCAGACGATGAAACGACTCTCACGCTCGATGAGAACGGGCACGCTCAACGGGCGTGTGTTGCGACGCGTTTCGTAGGTCTCGAGCTCGTCGAACTGGAACGTCGCGCCATCCTCGAACGGTCGTGCGAGGTTGATGCCGAGGCGGCGCAGGTGACGCGCCAACTTGCGAAACTTGAGTTCGGTACTTCGAACGGTCAGCTTCAAGGTGCGCGCCGACTGCCGGAGCCCGGTGCCGGATGCGAGCGAATCGAAGAGTCGCCGGTTGGCGTCCGGTCGGTTGTCTCGATAGTCCA
>JAJDEV010000179.1 GCA_029259605.1 Planctomycetota bacterium
CGTGCAGGCGACCTGGACGGGTCGTCGAACCCGGTGAGGGAGGGAAGTGCTGATCTGGCGCGCATCTGCGTCGCTCTCGGTGAAGCGTCATGAAGAACCCGCGCTAGCAACGCTGCTCGATCCACGCGAACCGAGCGCGCCGGCGCGCGTCCTGTTCGTGATGCAGAAGAAGGCCTCGGGGGAGAGCGTGCGTTCCGTGCTCGCGATGCTCGTCGCGCTCCTGTGCGCAGCGTCGTGTGCGCCGTCGCCCGCGACGGGCGAAGTCGATGTTTGGGTGGCCGACTACGATGCGGATCGCGTCGTCGGCCTCGACCGTCGCTTGCGGCGAGTCGTGACGTTCGAGCTGCACGCACCGACGCACGTCGCGGCGTGTCGAGACGCGGGGGTCTGGGTCGCGCATCGCGCGGGCGGTGAGGTGCGCGTGACGTACGCGCGCACGGGCGATCCCGACGAACCGCCGCCGTGGTCGATGCGCTTCGCGCGCGTGCTCGACCTGGGCGCGACGCGGAACGGAGACGCGCTCGTTCTCGAGCAGCGTGGGCAGGACACATTCCTGGTCCGCATCCGAGCGCCCGCGCCGGACTCCGCGCGTCCGCGCTTGAATGCGCGCGTCGCGGTCGAGCCGGCGACGTGGCTCGCCGCGAGTGACGACGCCGTGTTGCTCGGCGGCGGGCGCTGCCTGTCGTCGGTCGCGCTCGGCCGCGGTCCGGTGCTCGTCGCCGTCGAAGCCGAGCGGGCGCTCCAGGGTTGCGCGAGCGCAGACGACGCGCACGGCAATCGGTGGTGCACGCTCGCCGCATCGGGTGCGACGCGCGTGACGCTGCGGTCGGGCGCGCTCGCGGTCCGCGCGTCGATCCCGTTGTTCGCGGCGGCGCGCTCTGTGGCCGCCGGCGCGGACGGCATGCTCTGGCTACGCGACGCGCGACGGGGCGTGGTCCATCGCGTCGCGACGCGTGCGGCCACGGAGACGCCCGTGCGGACCGTCGACCTCGGGACGTCGAGCGCGGTCCAGGCGCTCGACGTGGCGCGCGACGGCGCGCCGGTCGCGGCGCTTGCGGGCGCGGTGCTGCGCCTCTCCGCGTTCGGACGGGTTGTCGCGGTCCAAGGCGGCTTCGACGGGATCGTCGACCTCGATGCGGTGCCGCGCTCCGGTCAGCTCGCGTCGCGCCCCTCGAGCCGGAGCAGCGCGGCCGCGAGCAGCGTCTTCGCATCCTCGACCTCGCCCCCGTGCAGCACTTCGTCGAGCGTGCGCTCGACGAGCTCGATCTCCTCGTCCGGGTCGGCCTCGAGGCCTCCGCCGGGCACCTTCTCGAGGCCGCGCGCGACGAACAGCGTGAGCACCTCCGAGCAGAATCCCGGCGCGGCGAAGAAGCGCGTGACCTGCTTCCAGTCGGTCGCGATGTAGCCGGTCTCCTCCTCGAGCTCGCGGCGCGCCGCGGCCAGCGGCTCCTCGCCTTCCTCGAGCCGACCGGCGGGCAGTTCGACGAGCCACGCGCCGGCCGCGTGGCGGTACTGACGGACGAGCACGAGGCGCCCCTCATCCGTGATGGGGGCGACGCAGACGGCTCCGGGGTGATCGACGAGCAGGAGATCCTGCTCGAGTCCGGAGGGCAGCGCGATGCGCTCGCGCACGACGCCGAAGACGCGTCCGGTCACGAGGGTTTCGGAGGAGAGCCGCGTCACATCGGGATGGCGATTCATGGGAGCGTGGGCGTCGGAGCGAGGGGAAGGGAGCGCGGAGCTTAGCGCGTGGCGGCCGCTCCGCCGCGCGCGATCGCTAGCCGCCCCTTTCCTCTATTTGATAGAGTCTCTGCCCTTTTTTGCCGCGGACGCCGCCCTCTTGCCGCGGCTCGCGCGCCCCGCCCGTCTCTCACCCCACTCCCCACGTGCACGGCGACATCGAACGCATCCTGCTCTCCGAGGAGGAGATTCTGCGCGGCCTCGACCGCGTCGCGCAGACCCTGACCGAGGAGTACGCGGGACAGGAGATCACGGCCGTGTGCGTGCTCAAGGGATCGTGCATCTTCGTCGCCGATCTGATCCGGCGTTTGCAGGTCCCGTTGAATCTCGCGTTCGCTTACGTGCAGAGCTACGGCGACCGGACCGAGCCGGGTGAGCTCGTCACGCATCTGATGCCGACCGAGGACGAGCTCCGCGGTCGGCGCGTGTTGTTGCTCGACGACATCCTCGACTCCGGCCGCACGCTGCGCCTCGTCAAGCGCGAGCTCATCGCGCGCGGCGCCGCGGACGTCAGGACGTGCGTCTTCCTCGACAAGCCGGCGCGCCGCGCGGTGGAGTTCGAGGCCGACCACGCGTGCTTCCAGGTCGACGACCTGTTCGTCGTCGGCTACGGCCTCGACTACGCGGGGCGCTACCGCAACCTGCGCTTCGTCGGGGCGCTGCGCGAGGAAATCTACGCCGGCGAGGACGTGACGCCGTGAGCGAGGTCTTCGTCGTTCCCAGCGATCGGGCCGGACTCGAGCTCGACGAGTTCCTGTGCTTGCAGTTCCCGTCGTGGACCAAGGGCTTCCTGCGCGGGCAGGTGCGCGACGGCAAGGTGCTCGTCGACGGCCAGATCGCGCGCCCGTCGCAGCGACTGCGCATCGACCAGGTGTTGATGGTCGACATCGAGGAGGAGAGCGCGCCGCTCGCTCCCGTCGCGCCCGAGGCCGAACTCACGATCCTGCACGAGGCCGACGACTGGATGGTGATCGACAAGCCGGCCGGCCTCGCGGTCGAGCCCGAGCGCTGGGCGCGCGACGATGCCTGCCTCGCGGGCGCGCTGCTCCAGGTGGCGCGCGAGCGCGCCGGCATCGAGGATCCGGACGAGGTCGGCCCGGTCGCCGAGCGCTTCCGCCTGGTCCATCGGCTCGACAAGGAAACGTCCGGCGTCCTGATCGTCGCCAAGAACATCGAGGCCGAGCGGCACCTGCGCCGGTGCTTCGAGGACGGGCGCATCGAGAAGGTCTACTTCGCGCTCGTGGAGGGGGAGCACCCGCTCGCCGACGGTGAGAGCGAGGTGATCGACTTGCCGATCGGCCCGGATCACCGCCGGACGGGCAAGATGATGGTCCGCACGAACGAGGGAAAACCGTCGCGTACGCGGATTTCGGTCGGCGAGCGCTTCCGAGGCTATACCCTGCTGCGCTGCGAACCGCTCACGGGGCGCACGCACCAGATCCGCGTGCACCTCGCGCACACCGGGTTTCCTCTCGCCGTCGACCGGCTCTATGGCAGGCGCGACGCCTTCCTCCTGTCGGCGATCAAGAACGGCTACAAGGCCAAGAAGGGGCGCCCCGAGCGCCCGCTCATGGATCGTCTCACTCTCCACGCCCGCATGGTCGGCGTGCCGCTTTCCGCATCGGACGAGATCGTCCGCGTCGCCGCCGAGTTGCCGCGCGACATGCAGAACGTCCTCAAGCAACTCGAGAAACACAGGGCGTGGCGACGGTGAGACTGAAACAGCGCATTGGAGACTTTCGCGTTCGCGAGCTCCTGAACGAGGACTACCTGACGGAGCGTGGCGAGTTCACGCTCTACCGCCTGACGAAGCGCAAGATGACGACGCCCGAGGCGGTCGACATCCTCGCGGACGAGACCGGCGCGCAGTCGAGTGACATCGGCATCGCCGGGTGGAAGGACCGCCAGGCGATCACGATCCAGTACATGAGCGTGCACCGCGGCAAGACGGTGCGGGTTCAGACTCCCGAGCTGCGCATCGACGTCGCCGGACGCGCGAACGAGCCGTACTCCAGCGAGTTCAGCCGCGGCAACTCGTTCGAGCTCAACGTGCGCGCGCTGCACGGCGGCGAGATCCGCACCCTGCGCCGCAACCTGCCGCTCGTGCGCGAGCACGGACTCATCGACTACTTCGACGACCAGCGCTTCGGCAACCTGACGCACGGCCAGGGCTGGATCGTGCGCGACCTGATGCTCGGCAAGCACGAGGAGGCGCTCCGCGCGCTGCTCATGGCGCGCAGCCCGTTCGACGACGAGCGGCGCGAGCACTTCAAGAGCGGGCTCGAGCGCCATTGGGGCGATTGGCGCGAGTGCCGCGACGTCGCGGGGCGCTTCGGCCAGCACCACTCGGTCTTCGAGCACCTGGCCAAGAACGAAGGTGACTTCGCCGGCGCGTTCACGTTCATCTCGTCGCGCATTCGCCTGATCCACCTCTACGCCTGGCAGTCGCACCTCTGGAACCGCGCCGTCGCCGACTTCGTGCGCGCGAACACCAAGCTCGAAGAGCGCATCCTCGTCGACAGCGAGGAGGGCGTGCTCGTTCACTACGACACGACGATGCCCGCGGCCATCGCGGCCAAGCCCACGTTCCGCCTGCCGGGCGAGGGGCTCGAAGACGTCACGGATGCGACCGAGCTCAGCGCGTTCGAGGAGGTGCTCGCGGCCGAACGCATGGTCGGCGACCAGCTCCGCATCGAGGGCGTCAGCGGCTTCCAACTGAAGGGCGAGCCGCGCTCGCTCGTCGTCCGCCCGGCACACCTGCGCGTGCGTCCGGCCGAGGAAGACCCGCTGAACGACGGCGCGCGCATGGTGCGCGTGCGCTTCGAGTTGCCGCGCGGTTCGTACGCGTCGCTCGTCGTGAAGCGCCTCTTCGCTCCCTCGCACGAGGAGCGCGAGAACCGCGCCGAGCGCCGGCGCCGGGACGAGGACAGCCGCGAAGACTACGCCGCGCCCGCGCGCGCCACCGGAGGTCGCCCGTACGGCTCGGGCGGATCGGGCGGACGTACCGGGGATCGGGGGCAACGGGACGACGGGGATCGCGGTCGCGACTCGCGCGGCGAACGCGCCGGCGGTGGAGATCGAAGCGGTGGCTACCGCGGCGGCTCGAGCCGTGACTCGGGTGGCGGCGGCTACCGCGGCGGCTCGAACCGCGACTCGGGTGGCGGCGGGTACCGCAGCGGCGGCGGAAGTCGCGAAGGCGGCGGCTCCCGCGGCGGCTCGAATCGCGACTCGGGCGGCGGCGGGTACCGCGGCGGCGGCGGGAGCCGCGAAGGCGGCGGGTACCGCGGTGGATCGAACCGCGACTCGGGCGGTGGTGGAAGCCGCGAAGGCGGCGGCTATCGCGGCGGTTCGAATCGCGACTCGGGTGGTGGCGGATACCGCAGCGGCGGCGGAAGTCGCGAAGGCGGCGGCTATCGCGGCGGTTCGAATCGCGACTCGGGCGGTGGCGGGTACCGCAGCGGCGGCGGAAGCCGCGAGGGCGGTGGTTACCGCGGCGGCTCGAACCGGGACTCGGGAGGCGGCGGGACCCGCGGCGGATCGAATCGTGACTCGGGTGGAGGTGGCTACCGCAGCGGAGGTGGCAGCCGCGAGGGCGGCGGCTACCGCGGCGGTGCGAACCGCGACTCGGGGGGCGGCGGGTACCGCAGCGGCGGCGGAAGTCGCGAGGGCGGCGGATACCGCGGCGGCGCGAATCGCGACTCGGGCGGCGGCGGGTACCGCAGCGGCGGCGGAAGTCGCGAGGGCGGCGGGTACCGCGGTGGCTCGAACCGCGACTCGGGGGGCGGCGGCTACCGCAGCGGCGGCGGAAGTCGCGAGGGCGGCGGGTACCGCGGCGGATCGAACCGCGACTCGGGCGGAGGCGGTTCCCGCGGACGCGACGATCGCGACCGGGGCGGTCGCGCGCCGCAGGACGGGCCGAAGTCGAAGCGCCCGGAGAAGGGCAAGGACTCCGACGAGCCGCGCACCGGCGCGACGGAGTAGGAACGTCAGCCCCTCGCGCGCCGCTCGTCGCGCGAGGAACGATCGAAGAGAGAAAGCATGAGCGATAGAGCGGCGGTCGGTGTGTTCGGAGGCTCTGGCCTCTACGAGATCGAAGGGTTCGAGGACGTGGAAGAGGTGCGCCTCTCGACGCCGTTCGGCGAACCGTCCGACGCGTTCGTCGTCGGCAATCTGGACGGCGTCCGCACCGTGTTCCTTCCGCGGCACGGCGTCGGGCACCGCATCCTTCCGAGCGAGATCAACTTCCGCGCGAACGTGTGGGGGATGAAGCGGCTCGGCGTCGAGCGCATCCTCTCGGTCTCCGCGGTCGGTTCGATGCGCGAGGACATCGCGCCCGGCGACTTCGTCCTCATCGACCAGTTCTACGATCGCACGCGGCATCGCATCGACACGTTCTTCGGTGGCGGAGTCGTCGCGCACGTGATGTTCGCCGATCCGATCTGCGCGGACGTGCGCGCTGTGCTCCGCGACGCGTCCAGCGACCTCGACGTGACCGTCCACGACGGCGGTACGTACGTGTGCATGGAGGGCCCGCAGTTCTCGACGCGCGCCGAGTCGCACGCCTATCGCTCGCTCGGCGTGGACGTCATCGGCATGACGAACCTGCAGGAGGCCAAGCTCTGCCGCGAGGCCGAGATCTGCTACGCGACGGTGGCGATGTCGACCGACTACGACTGCTGGCACGAGTCGGAGGAGGACGTGACGGTCGAGGCGATCCTGGAAACGATGGGTCGCAACGTGGGCAACGCGCGCGCTCTGATCCGCGCCGCCGTGCCCGCTATGGCCGTCGCGCGGAGCTGCGCTTGCAAGGACGCACTCCGTTACGCGATATTGACGGACGCGAGCCGGATCCCGTCCGAGGCGCGGGACCGACTCGATCTGCTGATCGGCAAGTACATCCCCCGCTGACTTCGCCCACTCCGTCCGTGGAACCGTCTCCCATGTCGAACCGCTCGAACGTGCTCCTCAGTCTGACGGCCGCCGTCGCGTGCTCGTGTTCGAGCACGCCTGATCTGGAGAGCTTGCTCTCTTCCCTGCCGCCCGAGCTCGAGAGTCAGGAGTGGCACGTCGGACCCGACGTCCACGTCGACCAGACGGGGACCTGGCGCTTCGCCGCGCCCCTCCACGCGGCGTTCGATCCGGACGCGGCGATGGAGATGGTGTCGTTCGTCGACGGCTTCTACCGCGCGCCCGCGAACGACGGCTACGACGCAGTGGTCGACCGTCTGATGGACGAACTCGCCGCGGCCGGCTTCGGCGGGGACGATGCGCGCTTCGAGCTCGACGTGCTCGAGGAGGGCATGACGAACGGCTGGACACCGATCTCAGCCACGCTGACGCTGCTCGCCGACGGTGAGAAACCGCACGTGCTGCACTCGTTCACGAAGCCGAACGAGGTCGATCGCGTCATGCTCCCGATCAACGCGCCGAGCTGCGCGGTGCAGGGCGAGGTCGTGCTGCGCCTCGAGGACATCAAGAAGGGGAACATCCTCGTGACGGACGTCGGCGCGGCGCAGGTCCTGCGCCGCGCGCGGTCGCGCGGGGCCGCGGCCGTGATCTCCGCATCCCTCGAGAGCTTCAACGAGGATCCGAGCGGCGCCGACCGGCACGCCGAGGCGATCCAGTTTCGAACGCTGCCCGGTGGCACCGAGATGCCGGTGGCGCAGATCTCGCGCACGAGCTACGAAGCGATCGAGGCGGCCGTCGAACGCGCGAACGTGCGCAAGCGCCCCGTCTCGCTCAGCCTGAAGGCCGAGGTCTCCTTCGACTCACGCCCGCTGCGCACCGTGGTCGCGACGATCAAGGGGGCAAAGCATCCCGAGCGCGCGGTCGCGATGGTCAGCCACGTCCAGGAGCCCGGTGCGAACGACAATGCGTCCGGCGTCGGTGGTCTGCTCGAGGCGGCGCGCGCGCTCGCGCGGCTCCTGAAGACCGACGCGCTGGAGTGGCCCGCGAGCAGCCTCGTGTTTCTCTGGGGCGACGAGTTCTCGCAGAGCGAGACTTGGCTCGAGCAAACCGAGATGACGCCGATCGCGGGCATCTCGTCCGACATGACCGGGCAGCGACGCGACACGGGCGCGATCGCGCTGCTCGAACGCATGCCCGATCCGGGCGCGATTCAAACGCTGCCGCCCGACGCGCACACGCCGTGGGGCGCGGGCGTCGTGGAGTCCGAGAACCTGTCGCCGAACGGCTTCGCGGTCATCGCCCGCTGCGCGATGATCGACGTCGGGTTGATCGAAGGTGGCGAGTGGCGCTGCGCTGACCACCCGTGGGAGGGGGGCAGCGACCACGACGTCTTCATCGCCAAGGGCATCCCGGCGGTGCTCTTCTGGCACTTCACCGACTTCACGTACCACACGAGCCTCGACCGGATGGAGTTCGTCGATCCGACCGAGATCCGGCGCACCTGCGTGACGATTCTGTCGGCCGCGCTCGCCGTCGCGGATCCCCGACCCGGCGACCTCGACCGCTACCTGAAGTCGCTCGAGATGGAGAAGGTGCTGCGCGTCGAGAAGGCGCGCGACTTCGAAGACGCGTCGCTCGAGGCGATGTGGAAGATGTGGTGCGACGGCGCGCGCAACTGGCTTCGCAAGCTGTGCCTCGACATCGACGACGACCTTCCGAAGTAGGGCGCCTCCGCAAATGAACACGTCCGACGCCGAGCCGCGTTCTTCCCTTTCACGACGCGACTTGCTCGGCGTCGCAGCCGCCGTGCCGCTCGCCGCGCCCGCGATCCACGCGCCCAAGCGGCGGCGCCGGAAGGGACCGGTGATGGTCGGGAGTCGCAACGCCCTCGCGGGCATGAAGCTCGCGTACCCGAAGTTGCTCGCCGGCGCGGCGCCGCTCGACGCGGCGATCGAGGTCGTCCGAGAGGTCGAGGCGGATCCGAACGATTCGAGCGTCGGCCTGGGCGGGATTCCGAACGAGGACGGCAAGGTCGTGCTCGACGCCGCGTGCATGGACGGCACGACGCACAACTCGGGCGCGGTCGCGGCGATCGAGAACATCCTGCACCCGTCCGAGGTCGCGCGGCTCGTCATGGAGCGCACCGACCACTGCCTGATCGTCGGCCGCGGGGCCTACGACTTCGCGCGCATGCACGGCCACGAACACGTCGAGCTCTTGACCGACGCGTCGCGAGAGATCTGGCTGAAGTGGAAGGAGACGATGAGCGACCGCGACGATCGTTTGCCGCCGCCCGTGGATGCGGACGAGAAGCACGGCAGCGTCGTGCCGTCGCGCTTCGAACGGCACGGGACAATCCACTGCTCGGCGCTCAGCGCGGCGGGCGAAGTCGCGTGCACGACCACCACATCCGGCCTCGCCTTCAAGATCCCCGGCCGCGTCGGGGACTCACCGATCGTCGGCGCGGGACTCTACTGCGATGCCGAGGCGGGCAGCGCCGGTTCGACCGGACGGGGCGAGGCCGCGATCCTCTCGAACGGCAGCTTCGCGATCGTGGAGCTGATGCGCCAAGGGCGCTCGCCCGAGGAGGCCGGGCTCGAGGTCCTGCGCCGCATCGTGCGCCAGGTCGAGCGCGCCTCGAAGTGGCAGCCCGCGCTGATGCGCAGCGACGGCCGCCCCGCGTTCGGCATCCAGTTCTACATCGTCGACATGCAGGGCGCGACGGCGGGCGTGACGATGCATGGCGGTCGCACGTACTGCGCGGCCGATCCGGACGACGGACCGCGAGAGATCGACCTGGTCGCGCTCTTCGACTAGCGCACCGCGGCCCGCTACGGATCGCGCAGGGCGAAGCGGAACTCGATCGGGTCGAGTCGTCCGTCGCCGTCTCGGTCGAGCGCGGCGATCAGCGCACCGAGCCGGATCGATGCGCGCGCCGGAAGCAGCAGGTTGCGTAGGTCCGTTTCGTCGATCGCGCCGTCGCCGTTCGCGTCGAGCCGGAAGAAGTGGCTCGGACTCTTCGGAGTCGCGTCCCGTCCGAGTCCGCGCGCGGGCTTCGTCTTCCCGGTCGTCGCGGGATCGTTCGACACGACCGCGAGCGGCGATGTCCACGCCGTCTGCTCGGGCAGCGGAACGCGCTTCTGGATCAAGAGGATCAGCGGGCCGAGCTCGGAGGCTTCCAGCTCGCCCGATTCGTCGCGGTCGGTCTGACGCACGATGACGTCCGCCGAGAGATTGCCGCCGGCGCGGCGCAGAACGTCGTCGACCTCCGCGCGCGACAGGCCGTTCGTGGCGTCGCGGTCGAAGACGACCAAGAGGTTGCTCGGCGCGAGCGTCGGCGGAGACGCCGCGTTCACCGAGCGCGGCTTCGGCGCTGCGGGCCGCGGCTTCGGCGCGGTCGGAGCGGGGAACGCGAAGACGTCGGCGGGCGTGTCCTCGGCGGGCGCGAGCTCGCTCGCTTCGTTGGACTCGCCGGCAGCGCTCGCGCGCTCGCGCAGCATCTCGGTCGGCGGAACCGGAGCACGGATCACACCGAGCAGTTCGAGCATCCGGTCGTAGCGCGCGCGGAACTCGTCGAGCGAGAGCGCGCCGTCGGCGTCCGCGTCGTAGCGCTGGAACTCCGCCTTCTCGACACCGAGCGCGATGCCGGCCTCGCGCAGCGACACCCAGCCGTTCGCGTCGAGATCGCACACCTCGAAGTGCGCGGCGGCGTCGGCGCGCACGGCCTGCGCGCGCTCGTCGGCCAAGCGCAGCGCGAGTTCGCGCTCGGCCTCGAGATCCGCGGGTGTCTTCGGCGCGGGCTTGGCGCCGGCGGCCTTCGTCTGCTGCGCCTTGCGCCCGCGACGCCGCTGCGCGTCCGCGGAGGGGACGAGCGCGACCGCGAGCGCGAGGCAGACGAGCATCCAACGGGCCTTCATGCGCCATAGCTTCGGCGCAGTCGGCGGGTTCGGCAAGGGGCGCTCAGGCAACGTCGCTGTCCTTCTTGGCCCGGCGCGCGATCTTGCGGGGGCCGCTCCCGACCGCGATGGAGGTCGCGCGCAGCCGCGCACCACGCTGGAGGAGGGCGATCTCGAAGACCTGCGAGATGCGCTCGACCAGGTGGATCTCGAGGTTGTCGCGGATTTCGGCGGGGAGGCGCAGCACCTCCTCGGCGTTCCGCGCGGGGACGATGACCTCCGGGATGCCGCAGCGAATGGCGGCGAGCAGCTTCTCGCGCAGGCCGCCGACGGGGAAGACCGCGCCGAGCAGCGACATCTCGCCGGTCATCGCGACGTCGTGTCGCGCGGCTCGATTCGTGAAGAGCGAGACGAGCGCCGAGGCGATCGCGATGCCCGCGGACGGGCCGTCCTTCGGAGTCGCGGCGGCGGGGAAGTGCAGGTGAACGTCGAGCACGTCGAGCGTGTCGTGCTCGAGCCCGAACGAGTCGAAGCAAGTGCGCAGGTAGGAGACCGCGGTCTGCACGGACTCGCGCATCACCTCGCCGACCTGACCGGTCAGCGTCATGCGCCCCGAGCCCGGAATGACGAGCGCTTCGATCGGGAGCAGCGCGCCACCGACCGACGTCCACGCGAGCCCCGTGGCCACGCCGATCGCCGGACGCCGAACGCGAATCTCCTCGTCGACCGTGCGCGGTCCGAGCAGGTCGAAGAGGTCCGCCTGCTTCACGTCGAGCCCCGTTCCGCCCTTGACCACCTCGACCGCGGACTTGCGCGCGAGCGAGACGAGCAGACGGTTCAGGTGCCGGATGCCGGCCTCTTCGGTGTAGCCGCGAATCACGCTGCGCAGCGCACCGGGCGACACCTTGAGCGCGCGCTTCGGAATGCCCGCGTGTTCGCGCGCGCGCGGCAACAGATGCTGGCGCCCGATGGCGTACTTCTCCGACTCCGTGTACCCGTGGAACGCGAGGAACTCCATGCGATCGAGTAGCGTCTCGGGCAGCTCCTCGACGTCGTTCGCCGTGGCGAGGAACAGGGAGCGCGACAGGTCGAACGGAACGCCGAGATAGTTGTCGACGAACTCCGCGTTGTGTTCCGGGTCGAGCAGCGCGAGCAGCGGTCCCGCCGCCGTCCCTTCGCCGCCGAGGCTGATCTTGTCGATCTCGTCGAGCAGGATGACGGGGTCCGCGGTTCCGGCGCGCTGGATGCCCGTCATGATCGCGCCCGGCGACGCGCCGTCGCGCCGCGAGGACGCGCCGACGAGCTCGCGCTCGTGCATCATCGCGCCGACGGGGATTGTCACGAGCGGTCGTCGAAGCGCGGTCGCGACGGCGCGCGCCATGCTCGACTTGCCAGTGCCGGGCGGGCCGTAGAAGCAGAGCACCGTGCCCTGCGCGCCTCCGCCGAGCTGGCGAATCGCGAGGATCTCGGCGATGCGCTGCTTCACGTCGTCGAGCCCGATGTGGCTCGCGGTGAGCACGTCCGCCACGCTCGCGAACGGGATCGCCGCACCGCGGTCGACGGTCAGCGTCCACGGGAGTTCGAAGGCCCAATCGAGATGGCTGCGCAGGCGCGCGGCTTCGGGCGAGCCGTGCGGCAAGCGGCGCAGCGTGCCGATCTCGTGCTCGAACGCGTCGCGCGTCTGCGGCGAGACGTCGAGCCCCTCGAGCCGCTCGCGATAGCGCTGCACCTCGCGTCCGAAGGTGCCCGTTTCGCCGAGCTCCTCGCGCAGCGCATCGAGCCTCTCGCGCATGACCTTGCGGCGGATGCGGCTCGCGAGATTCTCGTCGACCGTGCGTTCGGCGCGCGCGAGCACGATGCGGCGCTCGAGGTGCTGGTTCAGGATCGCGAGTCGCGCCAGTGCGTTCGGTTCGCCGAGCAGCGCTTGTTGTTCCGCGAGCTCGAGCGGCAACACGGTGGCGACGAGATCGGTGACGCGGTCGAGGTCGTCGATGTAGAGCGGGATCATCGCCGCCAGGTCGCCGACGACCGGCGGATCCGTGAGGCCGAGCGCGTCGATGGCGCGCTGCAAGCGCTCGGTCTCGACGCGCGCCTCGTCCAGGTCGATCGGCGGTGACGCGAGCGGACCGGGGTGCGCCCAAAGGCAGTCCGATTCGTGCACGATCGACTCGACCGTCGCGCGCCGGATGCCCTGCAGCACGATGCGCAGCCCGCCGTTCGGGAGGCGTGTGCGTCCGATGACGCGCGCGAGCGTGCCGATCGGTCGGATCGCGTCGAGGTCGGTGCCGCCGGGGTCGTGCGACGCGCCCACGAGGACGGAGAGGTCGTCGCCGTCCATCCCGCGCAGCGCGCGCGCGTTCTCCTCGCGCTGCACGTCGACCGTCGCGACGTCGTTCGGGAAGAGGACCAAGCTCGGCAGGCCGAGCAGGACGCGATCGGTGGGGGCGGTCATCGGGGCGGGAGGCAGTTGGCCTCCCTATCGACCCCGCGCCCGGGCGCGCCGCACGCGAAGGCGCGCCGCACGCGATCCGAACGCGCCGGACGCCGCAGCGCCCCGGAAAGCTCTTCCGCAGGAACGCTCCGCGGCCCGTCCGGGCCGCTAGCCCGGGTTCTTCATGAGGCTTTGCCGAGATCGACGCGGATGTGCGTCAGATCAGCGCTTCGCGACCGAAGCGCGTGGATGCGACCTGGACGGGTCGTCGAACCCGGTGAGGAAGGGAAGCGTTGATATGGCGCGCAGCTCCGTCGATCTCGGTGAAGGCTCATGAAGGACCCGGGCTAGCAGGCCGTGGCGAAACTCACGCCATCCTCGAAGGGCGCTGAATTCGCGCTGCCGGCGTTGCGCCTCCTCCGAGTCTTCAGCGAATGCGCGTCGTCGGCGCGCCTGGTCAGCACGGGTTCATCCGCCTTCGACGACGCCGTGAGTTACACCACGGGCTGCTAGGCGTTCCCGGTCAGCTCGCGCACCGCGTCGATCACCCGCGCCTGGTCGTCGGCCGTGAGGAACGGATGGACCGGGAGCGAGAGGACCTCGTTCGAGAGCGCCTCGGAGACGGGGAAGTCGCCCGGGCCGTAGCCCCAGTCGCGTGCCGCTTCCTGCAGGTGCACGGGCAGCGGGTAGTGAACGCCGGCGATGATCCCGCGCTCGCGCAGGCCGTCGACGACGCCGTCGCGGTCCTCGGCGATGCGCACCGTGTACTGGTGGTAGGCGTGCGTCGAACCGTCGACCGCGCCGAGCGGCGTCACGTTCGCGAGCCCGGTGAAGGCCGCGTCGTAGCCCGCGGCGAGCTCGCGCCGACGCGCGTTCCACGCGTCGAGGTGGGGGAGCTTGACGTTGAGCACCGCAGCCTGCATCGCCTGCAGGCGCGAGTTCGTGCCGACGAACGCGTGCTTGTACTTCTCGGGGCTTCCGTGGTCGCGCACCTGGCGCATGCGCTCACCGACCTCGTCCGTACGCGCGACGACGAGCCCGCCCTCGCCGGCGGCGCCGAGGTTCTTCGTCGGATAGAACGAGAACGTGCACGCGTCACCGAGCTCGCCGGGCACGACGCCGTCGCGGCTCGCACCGTGCGCCTGCGCGCCGTCCTCGAGCAGCTTGAGTCCGCGCTCGTCGGCGAGCGCGCGGAAGGCGCGCATGTCGACCATCTGGCCGTAGAGGTGCACGGGCAGGAGGCACGTCGTGCCGTTGTCGATCGCCGCGCGCGCCGCTTCGACGTCGAGCAGGCCGGTCGTGGGCTCGACGTCGGCGAGCACGGGCGTCGCGCCGATCCACGCGATCGCGCCGGCGGACGCGAAGAAGGTGAACGGCGTCGTGAGCACGCGATCGCCCGGACGCACGCCGATGCCGAGCAGCGCGACCGAGAGCGCGTCGGTGCCGGACGCCACGCCGACACCGTGGCGGCAACGACAGCGCTCGGCGAAGGCGCGCTCGAGCGCCTCGACCTCCGGTCCGAGGATGTAGTGCCCGCTGTCGAGCACGCGGATGAGCGCGTCGCGCAGTGCGGAGCCGAGGAACTCGCGTTCCGAGACGAGATCGACGGGCGCGAGGGTGCGGGTGGCCGTGGAATTCATGGTGTCGATGCGCCGCCGGGGACGTGTGGGGGAAGTGGCGCCGGCTTACTTGTAGGTCTCGAACTCGCCGCGCTTGAGCTTGCCCCAGTAGTCGTCGAGCGACGCCCGGACCTTCCCGAGCAGGAAGTAGATGCCGAACATGTTGGGGAACGCCAGGCCGAGGATCATCAGGTCGCCGAAGGCGAGCACGTTCGTCGCCGTGAGGATCGAGCCGATGAAGACGAAGCCGACGAAGATGAGGCGGAACGAGTTCGAAGCGCCGTCGCCGAAGAGATAGCACCAGCAGCGCTCGCCGTAGTACGACCACGAGATCATGGTCGAGTAGGCGAAGAGCAGCACGGCCACCGAGAGGACGTACGGGAACCACGAGATCTCCGAGCCCATGGCGACCGACGTGAGCGCGGCGCCCTGGTTGTCGGCGATGAAGCCCTGCCATTCCGGGTGGACCTGGGGATCCCAGGCGCCGGTGATCACGATGACGAGCGCGGTCATCGTGCAGACGACGACGGTGTCGACGAACGGCTCGAGCAGCGCCACGATGCCCTCGCGCGTCGGATGCGGCGTGCGCGCCGCCGAGTGGGCGATCGCCGCCGATCCCGCGCCGGCCTCGTTCGAGAACGCCGCGCGTTGGAAGCCGACGATGAGGACGCCGAGGAAGCCACCGAATCCGGCGCGCGGCGTGAACGCGCCACCGACGATCTCGCCGACGGCCGCGGGGATCGCCGATGCGTGTCGGAAGAGGATGAAGAGGCACGTGCCGACGAAGACCGCGCACATGGCGGGCACGATCTTCTCCGCGGTCGAGGCGATGCGCTTGATCCCGCCCAGGATCACGATGCCGACCATGAACGCCATCACGAGGCCGTAGACCCAGGGGTAGTCCGTGACGAACGGCACGGTCTGACCGATCGCGTTCATCGACTGGTTCACCTGGAACGCGTTGCCGCCGGCGAAGGAGGCCATGATGCACATGATGGCGAAGACCACGGCGAGGACCTTGCCGAGGCCCGCCTTGCCCTGCTCGGCGAGTCCCTTCGACAGGTAGAACATCGCGCCGCCCATGACCCGACCGTCCGGGCGCACCTCGCGGTACATCTGACCGAGCGTACACTCGGTGAACTTCGCGCTCATGCCGATCAGGCCGGCGATGATCATCCAGAACGTCGCTCCGGGGCCACCCGTGCCGACCGCGATCGCCACGCCCGCGATGTTGCCGAGTCCGACCGTGGCCGACAGCGCCGCGGTCAGGGCCTGGAAGTGGCTGACCTCGCCCGCGTCGTTCGGGTTCGAGAACTTCCCGCGGACCACCTGGATCGCATGGCCGAAGCCGCGCACGTTGATGAACCCCATCTTCAGCGTGAAGAGGATGGATCCGATCACGAGCCAGACGACGGCGAGCTTGAGGTCCGTGCCCTTGTCCACCGTCTCGGTCCCGTCCGCGGCGACCGTCGTTACGTTGTCCCAGAACCAGACGTCGTAGAAGAAGAGCGCGTCGATCTTGGCGTTGACGTTCGCGCCCCAGAACGTGTCCACCGGCTCGAAGAACGCATTGACCTTGTCGAGGATGCCATCCGACGCTTCGGTCGCAGCGGCGCCACCCGGGTCCTGCAGGGCGGCGACCGGGGTCGCTGTGCCGACGAGGACGAAGAGGGCGAGGATCAGGGAGGCCAGGCGGGACCGGGATGCCATGCGTTCGGCTCCGAAAAGGAGTCAGTGGGGGGCGTTCTCGGGAGGACGGGGCGAAATCGTGCCAAGCCTCCCAATGGGTTGCAATTGCGGCCCGCAGGGTAGCGCGGTCCCTTCGCCCCGTGGGGTAGCGCGAGGTAAGATCCCGGCTCGCGCCCATCAGGATCGCGGCGAACGGACGAAATCGCCGTCGTTTCGCCGTCGCCGCGCGCGCCCGACGCGGAGATTCCGCGCGCCGCTCCTCCCCCCGTCGGATGACCGACCCTCGCACATGATCCAACCGCTCCTCGCCGCCACGCTCCTCCTCACCGTGGCCCCCGCGACCGCGTTCGCGCAGACCGATGGCGGCGACGCGAACGACGACGTCGTGACGCAGGCGCAGCTCGAGGCCTGGACCGAAGGGATCCTGAAGGAGATCGCGGCGATGCGTGAGACGTCGTTCCCACGCGCCGTGTCCGTCGCCGCGTCGGACGCCGCGAAGCTGCGCGAGTACATGAAGGAGCGCATGGAGAAGACGTCCACGCCCGCGCAAGCGGAGGCCGAGGAGACGTGCGGCAAGCTGCTCGGCCTGATCCCCGGCGACATGGACTACCACGCCGAGATGTTGCGCGTGCTCGACTCCCAGGTGGGCGGGTTCTACGACCCCGAGACCGAGGGCTTCTACCTCATGGACCGCTTCGGCGGCTTCCTCGCGCGCACGATCCTCGCGCACGAGCTCACGCACGCGCTCGACGATCAGCTCTACGACATCGACGGGACGCTCGAGCGCCTCGAGGGCAGCTCGGATCGCCAGTTCGCGTACCACGCCGTCGTCGAGGGCAGCGGCACGGCGCTCATGAACGCGTGGACGATCCGCCACATGAGCGAGATGGATCCGGCCGAGATGGCGAACTCGGGTGACCTCGGTATGGAGGAGCTGAAGACCGCGCTGCCGTACACGTGGAAGCCGCTGCTCGGCGTGTACATGCGCGGCGCCGCGTTCCTCAACCGAACGAAGAGCGTGATGCGAGGCGCCATGAAGATGCCCGCGCTCGCGGACATCGACGCCGCTTTCAAGAACCCGCCGCGATCGAGCGAGCAGGTGCTGCATCCGGAGAAGTACTGGGACGCGAAGAAGCGGGACGAGCCGATCGACGTGACGCTCGACGTCGCGAACCTGCCCGAGGGCTGGGAGGTTCTGCACGAGGACACGTTCGGCGAGTTCTTCTTCGGGCTCGTGGTCGAGCCGCTCGAGGACCGCGGCGGTGTCGAGGGGCAGCTCGCGGTGCTCGCGACGAAGTACACCTATCCGGCGTCCGAGGGCTGGGGCGGCGACCGCTATGTCTTCCTCGGCAAGGGCGACGCACGCACCATCGTCTCGTACTCGGTGTGGGACACGGACGACGACGCGACCGAGTTCCGGACGCGCATCGAGGCCTTGCAGGAACACCTGTCCGCAGCCGCGGCGGCGACGGCGAACGCGCGCGGCGTCGAGGGGTCCGGGGCCTCGGTCCACGCCGGCGTCGGTCGGGGCGTGTGGCTCCTGTCGTGGACCGGTGCATCGGCCGACGAGATCTCCGCCGTGCGGAACTCGATCCGCCCGGCGCCGCTGCCGGACTAGCCCGGGTTCTTCATGAGGCTTTGCCGAGCTCGACGCAGATGCGCGCCAGATCAGCGCTTCGCGAGGGACGTGCTGAGATGGCGCGTAGAACGTCGACATCCGCTCGGGGTTGGTCTTCGGACGCGTAGGCGAAGCGGTGGATTCGGCGAGGCTTTCGGGGGCCAAGCGCGCGAATCACGCTTGCCACAGCCTGCTAGGCCGTTAGCCGAAGGGTGACGCGTGCGCGCGGCGCGGACGCCGCGCGGGCAGGCCGCCCGAGACGCGACCGGTGAAGAGGAAAGCGCCCTCGATGCGCCAACCGGGGCGCGGTGCCGGCTGCCCGTCCGCCTCGCGTTGCCAGCGCGACACGAACAGGTCGAGCGGGCGGCCCGGCGCGTCGGCCTCGATCCTCTCGACGGGCTCACCGGTCAGCGGGTTCACGCTGTGGCGGACGTGGCGCACGCGCAGCGACAGCTCCATGCATCCACCCGGATTGACGTCCGAGGCGACGGGCAGGAGCGCGGCGCCGCGCGGCTCCTCGAGGATGAACGGATCGCGGACGCCCGTGTTCGGTCCGATGTAGCTGACGTCGAGCGCGAAGCCGCACACGCTGAGCGCGAGGACGTGCCCGACGGGTAGGCGCCGCGGCAGCCGGCGCGCGTCCCAGATGTACGTCGCGAGGGCGTAGTCGAGCCCCGGGCCGTCGTCCCACTCGGGCTTCCCGTCCCCGACGGTCGGGAGCGGGGGATTCGCGATCCCGTGCAGCAGCATGTCGTACGGCGAGTCCGGCAGGGGTTGCGCGCGCTGGAACGCGACCCGCAGCCGATTCTGGACGTCGAAGCAGGGCCAGAGCGTCTCGTGTGCCTGGCCGTCCTCGCGATCGAGCCGCACCTCGACGCCGCCGCCGAGCGGCAGCCGCAAGTGGGTGCCGGACGGGCCGCGCCAAGCGACGCTCTCGCCGCGTTCGCGGACGAGCGCCGCGAGCGATCCCAAGTCGTGGTTCGGCGGGAAGCCGATGCACTCGAGGAGGAAGTCCATGGCGGTGAAGAGGATACGAACCGTCTGTCCGCTTCGCCCGATCGTCGCTCCGAACGGCAACGTCAATTGAGTACGATGCCGCCCGCGCAACCCCGATTCGCGCCCGTTTCCGCGCGCCGCGCTTGTTCCGCCTTTCCGGCCTCTTCAGCACCTCGAGCGATCACCGAGATGAGGGTCCGTCCTTTTCAGCCCATGTCGAAGCTACCTTTGTCCACTCGTGTCGAACTCTGCGCGGGCCTCGCGCTCGCCGCTCTCCTCACCGTCGGTTGCCAGACGGACGGTTCCTACCGTTTCCGCGCACCCACCGAGCAGGAGCGCGCCCAAGAGGCCGCCGCCGTTCTCGCGCGCTCGTACGACGTCGACCACTACGCGATCGACATCGTCCTTCACCCTGCAACGCGCCGCATCGAGGGCACGTGCAGCGTCCGATTCCTCGCGACGCGCGCAGGCGTGAACGAGATCGCGCTCGATCTCGTCGACCTGGACGTGATTTCGATCGTTGACGGCGCCGGGCGTCCGCTCGGCTACCGCCACGACGGCAAGGTCCTGACCGTGAAGCTCGCCGAGCCGATCGGCACGAGCAACCTCACCGAGGTCGTCGTCGAGTACGGCGGAGCGCCGAGCACGGGGCTCTGGTTCTCGGGCGAGCGTCCGGGCGACTCGATGCCGACCCAGGTCTTCACGCAGGGCGAAGCCGAGCACAGCCGCGGTTGGTTCCCTTGCTTCGACCAGCCGTCCGATCGTGCCACGTCGGAGGTGAGCGTGACGATGCCGTCGGAGTGGGTGTCGTTCGCACCGGGCGAGCGCGTCGGCGCCACCGAGTCCGGCTCGGCGCGCACGGAACGCTGGCGCATGGACACGCCGCACCCGAGCTATCTCGTCAGCCTCGTGGCCGGCGAGTTCGCCGTCACCGAGTCCGACTGGAACGGAGTGCCGCTCTCCTTCGCCGTCGCGCCGGAGTTCGCGAGCTGGGCCGAAGCGAGCTTCCACGAGACGGACGAGATCCTGACCTTCCTGTCCGACTACACGTCGATTCGCTACCCGTATCCGAAGTACTCGCAGGTGTGCGTCGACAACTTCCCGTACGGCGGCATGGAGAACATCTCGGCGACGACGCTCACGCCGCTCACGCTCGGGGACGAGCGCGCAATGCGCGACGAGCCGTCGACGAGCCTCGTCGCCCACGAAGCCGCGCACCAGTGGTTCGGCGATCTGTTCACGTGCAAGGACTGGTCGCACATCTGGCTCAACGAAGGCTTCGCCACGTACATGACGATGCTCTACTTCGAAGAGACGCGCGGGGTCGACGACTTCCGCGCGCGGATGCGGGACGCGCAGGACGACTACACCGCCGAGGACCGCGGCGCGGCGCGACGCTCGACCGTGTCGGACGACTGGAAGGATCCCGAAGACCTCATGGACACGCGCGCCTACCAGGGGGGTGCGGCGCGTTTGCACCTGCTGCGCTTCATGCTCGGTGACGACGTGTTCCGCGCCGGCATCCGGACCTACGCGTCGGAGAACGCGGGCCGCAGCGTCGAGACCGACGACTTCCGGCGTGCGATGGAGAAGGTCTCGGGACGCGACCTCCAGGGCTTCTTCGACCAGTGGATCTACGGGCGCGGTTTCCCCGAGTTCGAGATGCGCTGGGAGTGGAACGAGATCGAGGGCGTCGTCAACGTGTCGGTGCGCCAGACGCAGGACACCGCGGACGGCACGCCGGCGATCTTCCGCGTCCCGGTCGAGATCGAGATCCGCGACGAGGCGGGGGCGGTGGCGCATCGCGTCGAGCTCACGCGCCGCAGCGAGTCCTTCGAGTTCCCGGTCGCCGGTCACCCGGTCTTCGTGCGCTTCGACAAGAACGGATGGATTCCCAAGCACCTCTCCACGGTCAAGCGCGCACCCGAGCTGCTCGCGATCGCGAACGAGGACGAGGACGTGAACGGGCGACGCGACGCGATCCGCGCGCTCGGCGAGGTGGCCGCCGACGCGCGCATCCGCGAGCGAACGGCCGACGTCCAGACGATCATCGCGGAGCTCACGCACGCGCTGGCGACCGACACGAGCGCGGCGGTTCGCGCGACTGCGGCGACGGCGCTCGGCGCGGCCCAAGGGCTCGAGGCGCGCGAACGACTCCTGACGGCCGTGCGCACGGACACGGAGGCGCGTGTGCGTGTCGCGGCGCTCAACGCGCTCGCGAAGTTCGCGCCGTCTCCGGAGCTGCTCGGCTGTGGCCGCGAGGCCTTCGCGGCGGGATACAGCTGGAAGACGATGGGGGCCGCCGCCGGCCTCGTGATCGCCAACGATCCGGCCGGGGCGTACACGTGGCTGACGGAGAAGCTGTTCGTCGACTCGCCCCACGACGTGCTGCGCGCCGACTTGCTCGCGCATCTCGGTGGGCTCGCGACCGATGGCGTCGACGATCAGCTGCGGCGCTGGGCGAACGACGAGTCCTCGCACGCGCGCGCGCGGGCGGCCGCAATCGAGCAGATCGGCAAGCGCCGGCGCCAGTCGATCGAGAACAGCCGCTTCGTCGCGAA
The DNA here is from genome assembly GCA_029259605.1 of Planctomycetota bacterium. Classification (GTDB taxonomy): domain Bacteria; phylum Planctomycetota; class UBA1135; order UBA1135; genus OFTM281. The sequence continues at coordinate 21,459 of JAJDEV010000179.1, forward strand.
GTTCCTCGACGAGCCGAACTTCCGTCTGCGCCGCGCGGCGGTCGAGGCGCTGAGCGCGCTCGGCGACGATTCTTCGCGCCGCGCTCTGCGCGCGTACTATCCCCGGGCTCGGACGGCCGCCGAACGCCGCGTGATCGAGGCCGCGTCCCGCGGAGCGCGCTGAACGGCGCGCGTCGCGCGGCCCCATGGCTTGGATCAAGACGATCGCGCCGGCCGAGGCGACGGGTGCCCTGCGCAAGCTCTATGACGAAGCCCTGCGGCGCGCCGGGCGCGTCTTCGGCATCGTGCGGATGATGAGTCTGTCGCCGCCGATGCTGCGGTCGTCGATGGACCTCTACCGCCGGACGATGCTCGAAGCGTCGGCACCGCTCTCGCGCCGGCGGCGCGAGATGTTGGCGGTGGTGGTCAGCGCGACGAACGACTGCCACTACTGAACGCTCGCCCACCAGGCGGACCTCCGGTCGGTGGTCCACGATCGCTCGGACGCCGCGCTCGACGCATGGGTCTCAGCGCTCGCCACGGACTGGAAGGTGGCCGAACTCGACGCCGTGGACCGCGGATTGTGCGAGTTCGCCGAGAAGCTCACGCTCACGCCGGCGGCGATGGCGGCGGCCGATCTGGATCGCCTGCGCGAGCTCGGACTCGACGACGAAGCGATCCACCACGCGGTTCAGGTGATCTCGTACTTCAACTACATCAACCGCGTCGCGGACGCGCTGCACGTGGATCTCGAGGACGAGATGGCGCCGTATCCGAGCGCGTGACGTCGATCTCGGTGAAGGCTCATGAATGATCCGGGCTAGCCCGGGTGATTCATGAGGCTTTGCCGAGATCGACGCGGATGTGCGTCAGATCAGCGCTTCGCGACCGAAGCGCGTGGAGGCGACCTGGACGGGTCGTCGAACCCGGTGAGGGAGGGAAGCGTTGATATGGCGCGTAGCTGCGTTGATCTCGGTGAAGGCTCATGAATAACCCGGGCTAG
>JAJDEV010000180.1 GCA_029259605.1 Planctomycetota bacterium
GCTGGCCTTGTCGGGGTCGCGCGCCGCAACCGTCGCGCGTCCGCCGACCGACATCACGGCCCAGGCCGCGGCGCGCGCCGCGCCGCCCGCGCCGAGGATCAGCGCGCTCGCCGCCGCGCTCGCGAGCGGACGCCCGAGGCGCTGCTCGTGGAGCTTCAGCGCCTGCTCCAGCGTCTCGCGCACCGCCGAAACGTCCGTGTTCGCGGCGAGCCAGCCGAACTCGTCGCGCAACAGCGTGTTCGCCGCGCCCGTGCGCGTCGCGCCCTCGTCGCGTTCGACCGCGAGCGCGAAGGCCTGCTCCTTGAACGGCGCGGTGATCGAGAAGCCGCGGTAGTTCTCGTCGTCGGCGAGCTCGAGGAAGCGCGGGAAGGACGCGGGCTCGAAGGCGACGTAGACCGCGTCGAGGCGCGCCGCCTTGAGCGCCATGCCGTGCACCCAAGGCGACCACGAATGGCGCGCGGGGTTGCCGACCACGCCGAAGATCGCGGTTTCCTGGCTGATGCCACCGGGCGGGAGCAGGCCCACGAGCTCGTTGACGCGCAGCTGCCCCGGAGCGGTGCGCTCGCCCGCATCCTCGCCGTCTTGCGCGGCCGGCGCGCAGTACGTGAACGGCGAGCCGAAGATCGGCGCGAGCACGCGCGTGAACGTTCCCTCCTCGCCCGCGCAGAACGACACGATGCCCTTCGTCGTTCGCAGCCACTTGAGCAGGCGCAGCCCGTCCTCGCACGAGTGCGCGTGCGCGACGAGCTTCGTCACGTCGCCCTCGTACAGCACCTCCTGCATCTCCTCGAGCACGGCGTCGAGGTCCTCGGGCGTGTCCGGTTCGTGGCGTGACACGATGCGATGGCACGGCGCTTCGACCTCGCCCAGGTCGAGCGACAGGCGGTAGTCGATGTCGACGAAGCGCGCGCCCGCCTCGGCCGCGTCGTGGTAGAGCTCGATGAGTTCGTCCGCGCTGCCGGTGAACGAGCCGTACGCGTCGGCCGTGTTCGCGCTGACGATGACGGGCTTGTCGATCGTCTGGAAGAAGCGCGCGAGCCGCTCCTTGCCCGGATGCCCGATGCGGTCGAGACGGATCTCGACCAGGTCGCAGAGCGCGGTGCGCTTCAGCGCGCGCCGCTCGAGCGTGTCGAAGTCGTCCGCGATGTGAGAAACGACGATGGCCATGCGCGGAGTCTACGCGCTCTCAGGCGAGCAGGCGCGCGAGTTCGTCCCGCTGCGCGTCCGAGACCGACCCGCGCTCGACGGCGAGCGCCAGCATCCGACGGCCGAGCACGCGGTACGCCTGCGCCGCGTCGGGCACCGCGGCGAGCGCGTCGAGTTGGCGCCGGACGAGTTCCACCGAGCCGCGACCGATCGGGCCGCTGAGCGCATCGCGCGCGCCGATCGCGCGCGCGTTCTCGAGGTTGCCCGCGGCGAGGGACGCAAAGGCCTCGGCCGTGAGCGACGGGTCCTCTCCGGCGGTGCGCGCGGCGTCGAGCGCGGCGGACCAGAGCGCCACGACGCCGCCCGAGAGCAGCGCGGCGGCGGCGTGTAGCGCGACCGAAGCGCGCGGATCGTCCGAGAGCGGCAGCGATCGCGCGCCGAGGGCCGCGAGGACGCGCTCGACCCAGGTCGCGCCGGCGGCGTTCGAGCGGGTCGCGACCCAGGCGCCGCGAAAACGCTCGCCACGCCACGCTCCGGGCGGCACGGCGACGAGCGGGTGCAGCTTCCCGACCGCCCATCCCGCCTGCTCGAAGGGTGCGAGCAGCTCGAGCCCGGCACTGCCGTTCGTGTGGAGCATGGCCGCCGGACCGGATTCCGCCGCCGCGGCGCCGAGCTCGCGCGCGACACCCGAGAGCGCTCCGTCGCCGACCGTCAGCAGGGTCAGCTCGGCCGCGCGCACGGCCTCGGGGGCCGTGTCCGCGATACGAACCCCGCTTCCGAGGGCCGCGGCCAGCTCCTCGCAGCGCGCCGCGGAGCGCGATGCCAGCGTCAGCGCGGCACCGGCGCGAACCAAATCGAACGCCAGCGCGCCGCCGATCGCGCCACAGCCGACGATCGCGATGCGCGCCCCCGCCAGGGGCCGCTCGCCGTCAGTTCGATCCGCCGGAGCGCTCATAGGCCCCGTAGTCTAGGTCGTCGAAGGCGTGCGCGACGTATCCGGCTTCCTTCGAACGTTCGAGTTCACGGTGAAAAGCCGCCAGGACCGACTGCTCGACGAGGTCGCGCGCCTCCTGATGGATCGGGTGCGAGATGTCGGCGTAGAGCCGCATCCTCCCGCGCTCGTCCTGGGCGCCGCGATCGGCGCGCAGCTTCTTGCCGCAGTCGTTGCAAAAGCGCGCGCGCAGGTGGTTCTTGCAGCCGCAGCTCTGGCAGCGATCGCACAGCTTGCGGCTCGGCATCGCGATGAAGAGCCCGTTCGTGCCTTCGATGATCTTGAGGTCGCGGATCACGAGGCAGTCCTCGATCGTGATGCTCGCGAAACCCCGCAGCTTGTCCGGCTGGTTGTCCAGCAGCTTGACGCGTACCTCGGTGATGTTCATTGCGCGCTCGTGCGGCGGAGCCGGATGTCCCCGCGACGGCATGAAGAGACGAGGTCGATGTCGCGATTGCAAGGCGCCGGTGGGCGCCGATTCCGCGCGCACGAGCCCTAGGGGGCCGCACTCAGCGCGTGCGGTCGAGCGACGAACGCTGCGCGAAGCCCGTGATCACGGGCGATTGTCGAAATGCCGTCGCCCTCGAGGAAAGCCCGCGCGCTCGCCTCGTCGGCATACATCCCGAAGAACGAACTTCCGCTGCCCGCGAGGCGAAAATGTGCGGCCCCGCACGCCTCGAGACTGCGCCGAAAATCGGCCAGCGGCGGGTGGGAACGCAGCGCCGATGCTTCGAGTCCGTTGAAGAACGAAGCGCGCGCGACGCCGAGCTTCGCCGACTGCCAGGTCTCCGCGTCGTGACGCTTCGGCGGACCGCCGCGTTCGGCTGCGTCAAGCGCCGCGTAGACGGCCGCGGTCGCGCACGCGGCGAGCGGCGTCAGCACCACGAAGGCGCGCGACGTTTCGGGCACGGCGAACGGCGTGACGCGCTCGCCGGCCCCGCGGCAGTGCGCCCAACCGGTGTCGCGCGCGACGAGGAAGAAGGCGACGTCCGCGCCGAGCGCGCTGACGCGGGCGACGAACTCGGGGTCGTCGGGGTCGAGGTCGAGCAGCTGCGCCGCGCCGAGCGCCGCCGACGCCGCGTTCGAACTCCCCCCGCCGAGCCCCGCGCGCGACGGGATGCGCTTCTGGATGCGGAGCCGGATGCCGACCTCGGTCTCGAGTCCGCGCTCGCGCGCCAGGTCGAGCGCCACGCGCGCGCCGCGGCACGCGAGGTTGCGCTCGTCGGAGGGAACGTCGGGCGACAGCGACGGGCCGGAGAGCTCGATCCACACGCCGCGCGACGACCCCTCGACGCGCTCGACCTCGACGTCGTCGACACGATCGATGGCGAGCAGCGTGGTCGAGACCTCGTGCAGCCCGTCGGCGCGGCGACCGAGGATCTCGAGGGTCGGATTGATCTTCGCAGGCGACGCAACGACGACGTTCACGCGGGCACTTCCTCGTCGAGGGAGAGGTTGTCGATGAGGCGCACGGAGTCCCCCGCCGCGAGCGCCAGGTTCGCGGCGACGAGTGCGCGCGCGCGCTCGAGACGTCCCGTCGGCGCGGCGCCGGTCCAGGACTCGGAATCGCGCAGCTCGGCGTACTCGACCGCGACGCCTTCGACGTCGAGCGGAGCGCGCAGCGCGGCGGTGAGCACGTGCGCATCGCGCTCGCCCGCGCGCCAAGCCTCGCGCGCCGCGTTCAACGCCTTCCAAATGCACGTCGCGCGTCGGCGCGCCGCCGGGTCGAGGCGTGCGTTGCGCGACGACATGGCGAGACCGTCCGCCTCGCGCGCGGTCGGGCAAACGACGACGCGCGTCCCGCCCGCGTCCGCGGCGACGGCGCGCACGACCAGCGTCTGCTGGAAGTCCTTCTCGCCGAAGTACGCGGCCGTCGGCCGCACGAGCTCGAACAGGCGCCCGACGATCGTCGCGACGCCGGCGAAGTGCCCGCGGCGGTGCTCGCCCTCGAGGCCAACGGCGCCCGGACCGGCGTCGCGCAACGGGATGTCGTCGATCGTGTGCGCGTCGGGAAAGAAGCTCGCCAGCGTTCCAGTGAAGACCAGGTCGCAACCGACCGCGTCGAGCTTGGCCACGTCCGCCTCGAGGTCGCGCGGATAGCTCTCGAGGTCGCCCGCGTTGTCGAACTGCAGCGGGTTGACGAAGATGCTCACGCAGACGAGGTCGTTGTCGCGCGCCGCGCGACGAACGAGGGACAGGTGCCCGTCGTGCAGCGCGCCCATCGTCGGCACGAAGCCGAGCGTGCGTCCGCGCTCGCGCGCCTCGGCGGCGAAGCGGCTCGCCGCGGACGGATCCACGGCCGACATGCGCGCGGCGCTCATCGCGCCGGACCCGCGACACGCCGCCGGAGCTGGTCCAGCCGCTCGCGCACGGTCACTCCCGAACGCGGCAGGCGGCGCTCCGGAGCGAGCGCGGCGAAGGGCTCGAGCACGAACACGCGCTCCTCCATCCGTGGATGCGGAACGGTCAAGCCGCGCTCGTCGATCTCCTCGTCGTCGTAGGTCAGGAGGTCGAGGTCGAGCGTGCGCGGTCCGTTGCGCACCTCGCTCGAACGATCGCGTCCGAGGCCCGCTTCGATCGCGTGCAGCCGCACGAGGAGTTCGCGCGCGGGCAGCGTCGTCTCGAGTTCGAGCACGCCGTTCAGGAAGCGCGGCTGGTCGGCGGGACCGCCGACGGCTTCGGTCTCGACGAGCGGCGAAACGCGCACGACGCGGATGTCGTCCTTGGCGAGCGCGCGTTCGGCGGCCGCGATCGAGGCGCGGCGATCGCCGAGGTTGCTGCCGAGCGCGACGAACGCGGCGTGCCAACGCTCCGCGCTCATGATCCGACGCGCCCGTCGCGCGAACGGAAGCGCCGGAAGACCGGCAGCACGAGCCCCGACAGCGTGAACCCGAGGAAGAACACGAAGAGGAACGGCACGGGCGCGATGAAGAACATCACGAGGAAGAACACGAGCCCGACGAGCGTGAAGAACTGTCCGCGCCCGGTGAGGAACGAGACCGCGTGCACGTAGCGCACGTTGCTGACCATCAGGAGCCCGACGATCGGGAGCATGGCGACGAGCGTCGTCGGCACCCAGTCGAGGATCGGCCCCCAGTGCACGGTCTCCATCCAGCCGAGCACCTTCTGCATCGGCGTCGGCGTGCCCTCGAGCAGCTCGAGCTCGGGCTGCCGCAGGATCAGGTAGAGCCAGATCGTCGCGGCGACGACGCCGGCGGCGGCCGGCGACGGCAGGCCGCGGAAGCCCTTATCTTTCTTGCGCCCGCGCTCGTCCTGCTCGTGCGGCTCGTCCGGTTCGAGGTTGTAGCGGACGAGCCGGAGGATCGCCATCAGGGCGAAGATCGCCGCGGCGACGAAGTGCAGCCGCGCGTCACCCGACGCGCGCGTGAGCGGTTCCTCGTGTTCGATCAGCACCTTCGCGAGCATCGCCGGGACCACGCCGAACGTCAGCGCGTCCGAGAACGAATCGAGCTGCGCGCCGAACTCGCTCTCGCTCCCGACGAGGCGCGCGACGAAGCCGTCGAGGCTGTCGAAGATCATCCCGAGGAAGACCAGGAAGCACGCCGTCTCCATCTTCTGGTAGAAGACGATCGGGTCGTCGGTCGAGAGCGTGAGTGCGTCGATCGCCTTGGCGAGGGCGAGCAGTCCACAGAACGCGTTCCCGAGCGTGATCAGGTTCGGCAGGAGCTGGATGCGGCGTCCCATGAGAGCGTCGCCGGCGAGCGCGGGGCGCGCGGTCCGGAAGTCCGCCTACGCTAACTCGCTCCGGCCGCGGCGAGCCACCCGAAAGGTCCGGCGCGGTTCAAATGGCGCACGAGAATCCCCGCCCCGGGCGTCGCCGGATGCCCCTTCGCTTCCTTAGTATGCCGCGATGAGCGACATCCTCTCCATCCACGGCCGCGAGATCCTGGACTCGCGGGGCAACCCGACCGTCGAAGTCGACGTCCTCCTCGAGAGCGGCGCCATGGGGCGCGCGGCGGTTCCGTCCGGCGCGTCGACCGGCATCCACGAGGCGCACGAGCTGCGCGACGGCGAGGGCCGCTACCTCGGCAAGGGCTGCCTCAAGGCGGTCGAGAGCGTGAACACCGAGCTGACGCGTCACCTCGTCGGCATGGAAGCGCTCGACCAGGCCGCGGTCGACGCCGCGATGAACGAGCTCGACGGTACGCCGAACAAGGCGCGCCTCGGGGCGAACGCGATCCTCGGCGTCTCGCTCGCGACCGCCAAGGCCGCGTCCGAGGAGTGCGGGCTGCCGCTCTACCGCTACGTCGGCGGCGCCGTCGCGAACGTGCTGCCGGTGCCGATGATGAACATCCTCAACGGCGGCGAGCACGCGGACAACAACGTCGACATCCAGGAGTTCATGATCATGCCCTTCGGCGCGACGCGCTTCACCGAGGGGTTGCGCATGGGCGCCGAGGTGTTCCACGCGCTGCGCGGCGTGTGCAAGGCGCGCGGCCTGAACACGGGCATCGGCGACGAGGGCGGCTTCGCGCCGGACCTCGGCTCGAACGAAGAGGCGATCGAGCTGATCCTCTCCGCCGTCGAGAAGACCGGCCTCCAGGTGGGCAGCGACGTGCGCATCGCGATCGACGCCGCGTCCGCCGAGTTCCTGAAGGACGGCAAGTACCACATCGACGGCAAGCCGCACACGCCGGGCGAGCTGGTCGACCTCTACGCGGGTTGGTGCGAGCGCCATCCGATCTTCAGCATCGAGGACGGCCTCGACCAGGACGATTGGGACGGCTGGGCGAGCCTCACGAAGCGCCTCGGCGACAAGGTCCAGCTCGTCGGCGACGACCTGTTCGTCACGAACGTTGAGCGGCTCGAAACGGGGATCGAGCGCGGCGTCGGGAACGCGATCCTCATCAAGGTCAACCAGATCGGCACGCTGACCGAGACGCTCGACACGATTGCCCTCGCCCACCGTTCGGGCTATCGCTGCGTGATGAGTCACCGTTCGGGCGAGACCGAGGACACGACCATCGCCGACCTCGCGGTGGCCACGAACTGCGGGCAGATCAAGACCGGGGCGCCGTGCCGTTCGGACCGCGTCGCGAAGTACAACCGACTCCTCCGCATCGAGGAGGAGCTCGGCGCGTCCGCGACCTATGGCGCGCGCGGCCTGGTCTGAGGCGGAGCGAATCCCGCACCCTCCGATGCCTGCCGAACGCCCACTGCGACTCGACGATCGTTCCGCGTTCGCGCGCGTGCTGACGCGGGTGTCCGATGCGACCGAAGTGCTCGGCGGGCGGCTCCTGCACTGGGCGCCGGTGTGGTTGGCGCTCCTCCTGCTCGCGCAGCTCGCCGTCGGCGGACTGCGGCCCGCACTCGCGGAGACGCGCCGGCTCGACGCCGCCGAGCGCAACGTGGCGGGCTTCGAGTTCGAGCTCGCGGAGGACACGCGCGTTCTCGACGCGCACCGTCGTTGCCTCGTCGACCCGATCTACCGCGAGCGGGTCAGGAAGAGCCTGCGCGAAGCGGGCAAGACGCCCCTGCGCCTGACGACCGGCTCCTGAGCGGGGCGCGAGCGCGCGTGCGGATCGCCGCAGACGCCGCGCGGCGGCGGCTGTGCTAGATTGCGCGCCGCCCGACTTCCTCGGGCGCCTCCCCATGCTCCACCGAACGGCTTTCGCGCGTGCCTTCTTCGCCCTCTCGCTCGTCCTCCTCGCCCCCATCGCCCGGGGCGCTGGACAGGACGCGCCGGCGCCTTCCGCTTCGGTCCCCTCGGACCCCGCGGCCGCCCAGGACCTCTCGATCGACGTGCTCCGCGCGTCGATCCGGCCGCTGACCAAGGCGCAGGTGGCCGAGCAGCTCGACGGATGGCTCTCGCTCCTGCAGCGCGAGTGCATCGAGGTGCGCGAGGTCGAGATCGCGGCGCTGCAGTCCGACGACGCCGAGCAGGTCGCGGAGTTCAACGAACTCGCCGTCGCGGCGCGCGCCACGCGCGGTCGGCTGATCGAGCGCGTCGAAGTCCTGATCGACGCGCTGGAGGACAAGAACGGCGACGTCGACGACGCGCGCGCCTACGTCGAATCGGTGGTCGTGACCCCGCCGATCTCCGGCTGGCGCGCGACCTGGTCGCGAACGCGCGCGTGGCTCATGAGCGCCGACGGAGGCGTCGACCTGGGTCTGCGACTGCTGCGCGCGTTCGGCGTCCTCGCGGTCTTCTGGATCCTCGGACGCGTCTGCGCGCGACTCGCGCGCGCGGCCGTCTCCAAGATGCACAAGGTGTCCGAGCTCCTGCGCGGATTCGTCGTGCTGTCGACGCGCAGGCTGATCGTCTTCCTCGGGTTCGTGTTCGCGGCGAGTCAGCTCGGGTTCAACATGGGTCCGCTGCTCGCGATCATCGGCGCCGCCGGACTCGTCATCGGCCTCGCGCTGCAGGGCACGCTGAGCAACTTCGCCAGCGGGCTGCTGATCATGATCTACCGTCCGTTCGACATCGGTGACTTGATCCAGGTCGGCACCACGCTGGGCAAGGTCGAGGGCATGACGCTCGTCTCGACGCTGATCCAGACGCTCGACAACCAGACGATCTACATGCCGAACAACATGGTCTGGGGCGACGTCATCACGAACGTCACCGCGAACAAGACGCGGCGCGTCGACATGACCTTCGGCATCGGCTACGGCGACGACGTCGACCGCACGCGCGAGGTCCTGCTCGAGGTCGTGAAGGCTCACGACAAGGTGCTCGAAGACCCGGCGCCCATGGTCCAGGTCGCGTCGCTCTCCGACTCGTCGGTCGACTTCATCGTGCGCCCCTGGACGCGCACCGAGGACTACTGGAGCGTCTACTGGGACCTCACGCGCGAGGTGAAGAAGCGCCTGGACCGCGAGGGCATCAACATCCCGTTCCCGCAGCGCGACGTGCACATCCATCACCACCAGGACGAGCTCCGGCCGCAGCCCGGTCCCGAGCGCGCGCAGGCCGAGAAACACGACGCGGCGCCGAGCAAGGGCAGCGGCGTGACGTCTTGAGCGCGGGCTCCGCTCCACTGGCCTCATCCGCGCCGCGCCACCGGGCGCGTCCGTTGGTTCGAGGCGCGGGCCCCGCCCCGCGCCTCGGCGACGGCCTGTTCGTCCCGAACCTCGCGCGGCTCCTCCGAATCGGAGGGGAACTCGGCGCATCCGCGATGTATGGTTCCCGGGGCCTCGCCTCGCCCGATCCCACGCCCTTCCGATGCCTGCCGGACGTCAACTGCAACTCGACGATCGCGCCGCCCAGCGTGGGCGCCGGCGCGCCGTGTTCGCGCGCGGACTGACGCGGGTGTCCGGTGCGACCGAAGCGCTCGGCGGACGGCTCCTGTACTGGGCGCCGGTTTGGCTGCCGCTCATCCTGCTCGCACAGCTCGCCGTCGGCGGACTGCGGCCCGCGCTCGCGGAAACGCGCCGGCTCGACGCCGCCGAGCGCAACGTGGCGGCCTTCGAGTTCGAGCTCGCGGAGGACGCGCGCGTTCTCGACGCGAACCGGCGCTGCCTCGTCGATCCGATCTACCGCGAGCGGGTCAAGAAGAGCCTGACCGTGGCGGGCAAAGCGCCCCTGCGCCTAGCGGACGTTCCGCCGCGACCCGCGCCGACGACGTCCGACTCGTGATCGGGCCGCTCGCCGGAGCCGGCGCGCGGCTCCTCCTCGCGACGGCGGCGCTGGCCGCGGGCAGCCCGACGCTGCACGCCGCTCGCGTCCAGGACGACGACGCGACGGCACCCGTGCTCCCGCGCGGCAGCGAGGGTCCGCTCGCGAACAACGCCTTCCTTCCGGTCGTCGCGGGCGAGGACCGCATCGCGGCCGAGCTGCGCGCGGGCGACGAGGCGCTCGAGCGCGCGCGGCGCGAAGCCACCGCCGGCAACGAGCGCGACGCCGAACGGCGCCGCGTCGAGGCCTTCGAGGCCTGGCGCGAGACGCTCGCGGCGAGCGACGCGTTCGCATCCATCTGGAGCGACGGAGACGGCGCACGACGCCTGACGACCGGCCTCTTCCACGCCCTCGCCGGACGACTCGCGCGGTTGACGGACGAGGAGCGGGCGCAGTGGAGCACGCGCTTTTTCGCACCGTCGCAGGCGGCGCTCGCCCGCGCGCGCGCGAGCATCGACACCGCGGCCCTGGCGCGCGTGGCATGGGAGTTCCCCGGGACCGACGCGGCCGTGACCGCCACCGTGCTGCTCGCCGACCTCGACGCCGAACGCGGACGACGCGCGTCCGCCCTCGCTTGGCTCGAGCGCGCGAGCGACGCGGTCGAGCTGCAATCGCGCGACGCGTCGACCGCGCGCGCCGCGATCGACGCGCGCCGCGACGCGCTGCGCGCCGCGACGAACGCGGGCCCGGCGCCCGAGGCGTGGCGAACGGCGACCGAGCTGAGCGCGGCCTCCGGACCCATCGAGATCCCGAACGAACTGGCGCTCTTCTCGAACCGGCGCGCCCGCCCCCTCGATCCGAGCGAGGGCGCGCGCCCCGGCCTCGTGTTCTATCGCTCGGGCCCCGGCGGTCGCGTCGCGGTGCAGACCTGGGATCGCGTCCTGCTTTACTCGGTCGCGGCCGACAGCAAGCTCGAAGCGGTCGGTCGCTTCGATCCGCCGGCGCTGCTCTCGTTCGACATCGAGTTCGATCCCTTCGAGTCGATGCGCGCGCCCGGTTGGCCGTTCCTCCCGCTCGCCGACGACGGAGATCTGATCCTGGTCCACGGACGCTCGTCGCACGGACGCGGCAACGCGCTCCTGCGCGTGCGCCCGGCGGATGGGCGCGGGTTATCGCTCGTGAGCGGCGCCGCGCCGAGCGCCACGCTCGAGTGGGCCGTCGTCGGTGCGATGCTCGTGCGTCCGAACGCCCCTGCCACGGCGATCCCGGAGCTCGCGGACCTCGTCGACCTCGAGTACCAGCCCGGCCCCGTGCTCTCCGGCGACCACGTCGTCGCCCAGGCGCGCGAGGAGGGCGGCGAGACGCGCGCCTGGCTCGTCGCCTTCGACCGCGCGACCGGTGCGTTCGCGTGGAAGCTCCTGATCGCGACCGGCTCGGACCTCGTCCCGGACCTCGGGCGCGGGAGCGCCGGCGCGCCGCGGCTCTCGGCCGAGCCCCTCGCCGCGCGCGACGGCCTCGTGTTCGCCGGAACGAACCTCGGGATCGGCGCGCTGGTCGAGAGCCTCGACGGCAGGCCGGTGTGGAGCGTGCGCACGCGACGCCGCGCCGTCGACGACGCGGGCTGGCTGCCGAGCCGGCCGCTCTTCGGCGCCGAGGCCGTGCTCTGGGGTCCGTTCGACTCGGATCGGCTCTATGCGCTGCGCCCGACGCCCGTGGACGCGACGGCATCCGGAACGAGCGCCGCGCCGCGGCTGCCGATCTTCGCCGGTCCGGTCCGTTCGCGCGGCGAATCGACCGCGCTCGTCTCCGGCCCGCGCGCGGCCGGCGATGCGCTCACCGCCGTCGTCCAGGGTCGTTCCGGACGCGAGCGAACCGTGTCCGTACGCGGGGCGCCCGGCTCGGCCCGGCTCGACGCGCTCTACCTGGGACCGGACGAGGACTTCCGCGGCCGCGGCCTCGCGAGCGACGAGCGCGTCCTCTGCAGCACGAACCGCGGCGTGTACCTCTTCGATCGCACACGCGACCTGTACCTCGCGGACTACGCTGCGCTAGCTGGAGCGGACCCCAAGACGTCGGGCGGCGACGTCTACGCCGATGCGAGCACCGTGATCGTGCTCGGACGCGACGGGCTGTGGTCGTTCCGGGCGCGCTGAGCACCCGGTCTGCACAAGATTCACACCAGTTATCGAACTGGAGTTCGGTCGCGCCCCCCCGCGCGCCGTATTAATGGTTGTGGCGACTCGGGACTCGCGTCCGAGTCGTCGCTTCGTACTCCGTTCCCACGCCTCCCGAGACCCGCTTCGAAGCCGCCCACCATGTCACAGGATCCGGAAACGACCGCCCAAGCCCTGTCCCGCGTGCGCGAGACCCACCTTCGCATGAAGGAGGAGCTGCACCGCGTCATCGTGGGCCAGGACGACGTCATCGATCAGCTCCTCATCGCGATCTTGTCGCGCGGCCACTGCCTGCTCGTCGGAGTTCCGGGCCTCGCCAAGACGCTGCTCATCTCGAGCCTGTCGCGGACGATGGACCTGTCCTTCAACCGCATCCAGTTCACGCCGGACCTCATGCCCGGGGACATCACCGGCACCGAGCTCCTGCACATCGATCCCGAGACGAGCGAGCGCCGCTTCCGCTTCGCGCACGGGCCGGTGTTCGCGAACGTCGTGCTGGCGGACGAGATCAACCGCACGCCGCCGAAGACCCAGGCCGCGCTGCTCGAGGCGATGATGGAGCGCCAGGTCACGATCGGCGGCGAGCGCCACCCGCTGCCGGATCCGTTCTTCGTCCTCGCGACGCAGAACCCGATCGAGCAGGAGGGCACCTACCCCCTCCCCGAGGCGCAGCTCGACCGCTTCATGTTCATGGTGCACGTGCCCTATCCGACGCTCGCGGACGAGCGCGAGATCCTGCGCCGCACCACGGGCGAGCACACCGCCGATCCGAACGTCGTGTTGCGCACGGAGGAGTTGCTCGAGCTCCAACACGCGATCCGCTCGGTGCCCGTCGCCGATCACGTGCTCGAGTACGCGCTCGCGCTGACGCGCGGGACGCGCGTGCGCTCCGACGCGCCGCTCGAGTTCCTGCGCGAGTGGGTGACCTGGGGCGCGGGACCGCGCGCGAGTCAGTTCCTCGTGCTCGGCGCGAAGGCGCACGCCGCGATCGAGGGTCGCAACCACGTCGCGATCGAAGACATCAAGGCGGTCGCCAAGCCGGTGCTCCGCCATCGCATCGTCACGAACTTCAGCGCCGAGGCCGAGGGGATGACGTCGGACGTCATCATCGATCGCCTGTTGAACGAAGTGAACCCGGGCGCCGAAGTCGGCGCTGGCGTCCCCGGCGTCGCCTAGGCCGAAGGCGGACGATCCATGGCTCGAGCGGAAACATCCGCCTTGGATCCCGCGGTCCTCGACCGACTCGCGGGTTTGTCCTTGGTTGCGCGCACGGTGGTGGAGGGCTTCATGTCCGGCCACCACCGCTCGCCGCAGCGTGGCAGCTCGGTCGAGTTCGCGCAGCACCGCGAGTACGTGCCCGGCGACGAGCTGCGCCACATCGACTGGCAGATCTTCGCGCGCACCGATCGGCTGGTCGTGAAGGAGTTCGTCGAGGAGACCAACTTCGCGTGCACGATGCTCGTCGACGCCTCCGAGTCGATGTCGTTCGGGTCGCTGAACTGGACCAAGTTCGACTACGCGCGCTGGTGCGCCGGGGCGCTCAGCCACCTGGTCGTGCGCCAACGCGACGCCGCCGGCGTCGGAGTCTTCGGCAACGCCCTGCGCGAGACCCGCCCGCCCGCGAACGGCGCGCACCAATTGAACGAGATCATCTCGCTGCTCGAATCGGCGCAGCCGAGCGGCACGACCGAGATCGGCGAGGTCCTGAAGTGGACCGCCGGCAAGCTGCGTCGCCGCGGCATCGTCGCGATCTTCTCCGACTTCTTCGACGACATCGGTCGCCTGGTCGACGGCATGCGGCGCCTCGCCCACGCCGGGCACGAGGCAATCCTGTTCCAGATCATCGATCCGCAGGAACGCGACTTCGACTTCGAACACCTGCGTCGCCTCGACGGACTCGAGGGCATGGGTCGGGTCAAGATCGATCCGAAGGCGATCCGCAACGCGTACCGCGAAGAGATCCAGAAGCACGAGCGCGCACTCTCTCACGAAGCGCGCAAGCTCGGGTTCGACTTCGTTCCGCTCGTCACCTCGACGCCGCTCGACGTGGCGCTGTCGGCTTACCTCGCGCGTCGCTCGGCGCGCGCACGGGCGCGGAGCTAGTGTTGTTCCAAGGCTTCATCCATCCGCTGCTCGCGTGGGGCGCGCTCGCCGCAGCGGTCCCGCTGATCATCCATCTGTTCAACCGCCAACGGCACAAGCCGATGCAGTGGGCGGCGATGAAGTTCGTCCTCGAGGCGTACAAGCGCACGCGGCGCCGTGCGCAGGTCGAGAACCTCATCCTGTTGCTCCTGCGCATGGCCGCGGTCGCGCTGCTCGCGCTCGCGATCGCGCGTCCGTTCACGGGCGACGACAGTCCGCTCACTTCGTTGACCGAGCGCCGGCGCGACGTCGTGCTCGTGATCGACGACTCCGCGTCCACCGACTACCGCGAGAGCGTCAGCAGCGTGCACGAGGCGATCCTCGACCGCGCGCGTGAGATCCTCGACGAGCTCGACGGCACGCGTGGGGATCGCGTGCGCTTGATCGCGGCCGCCGGTCGCGCGCGACTGGTGTCCGCGCGGTCGCCCGAGGATGCGATCGCGCTCCTGACGACGCTCGCCGAACCGGCGGCCGAAGGGCTCGACCTGGCCGCGCTGCTCGCCGACGTCGTCGACTTCGCCGAGGAGGAAGCGGCGGGCACGGACAAGAGCGCGATCGAGGTGCGCCTGCTCACCGACCTGCAACGCAACTCGTTCGAGCCGACGTTCGACACGGACGAGGAGAGCGCCTCCGACGAAGCGGTCGCGACGGCGCCGCTCCTGCGCCACCTCGATCGGCTCGAGGAGCTCGGCGTGCGCGTCACCGTCGAGGACCTCGGCGCCGGCGTGTTGACGCCGCCCAACCTCGGCATCGAGTCGCTCGCGCCGCTCGGCGAAGTGTTCGGTCCGGGCATCGCGACCGAGATCGGCGTGCGGGTACGCAACTTCGGTTCGGGCGGTCGCGCCGGTGTGCGCGTCGCGCTCGACGTCGACGGCGAGCGGCAGCCCACGCGCAAGATCGACATCTCCGGGCGCTCGTCCGCCGAAGCCACGTTCCAGGTGCTCTTCAAGGGCGCCGGACAACACACGCTCGTCGCGCACCTGGTCGACGGCGACCGCCTCGCGGTGGACGACGAGCGTGCGTCGGTGCTCTTCGTCCCGGGTTCGATCCGCGTGCTGCTCGTCAACGGCGACCCGAGCTCCGAGATCGATCGCGACGAGGTCGGCTACCTGCAGGCCGTGCTCGAGCCCCCCACCGACGACGGGCGATTGCCCGGCGTCGGCTCGCTCTACGCGCCGTTCCTCACGACGGTCATCGACGCGTCGTCGTTCGGCGCGGCCGAGACCACGCTCGCCGACTACGACATCGTCGTCCTCGCCAACGTCAGCTCGGTGTCCGAGCGCGTGATGAACGCGCTGGCGAAGCGGGTGGAGTCGGGCGGCGCGCTGATCATCGCGATGGGCGATCGCAGCTCCGACCCGATGGCGATCGACTCGATGAACGCACGCGGCTGGCGCGCGGACGGCACCGGGCTCCTGCCCGCCAAGCTGTTCCGCGTGGTCGAGGTCGCGTCGCGCCGCGACGCGTACTTCCGCTGCGCGTCGTTCGACGAGACGCATCCGGCGCTCGAGTTCTTCGCCGATGAACGGTGGCGTCCGTTCCTCACCGAGGTGCCGATCTATTCCTTCGTCCAGGTCGAGGCGCTCGAGAACGCGCGCGTGCTCGCGCGCCTCGACGACGAGGCGAAGAGCCCGCTGCTCGTCGAGCGCAAGTGGAGCCGCGGCAAGGTGCTGCTGTGGACGACGTCGATCGATCGCGGCTGGAACCGCATCGCAGACTCGCCGAGCACGTTCATTCCGTTCGTGCACGAGCTCTTCCGCTACGCGGCGCGCGGCGGGGATCCGACCTACGACCTCGAGGTCGGCGCGACGGCGGCGCTCGAGGTGACGCACTTCCCGCGCGGACCGTACGTGGTCGAGCCCGACGGAACGCGCAAGGCGCTGGGCGGCGAGCCCGGACAGGTGGCCGAGGGAATCTGGAGCCTGCCGGCCATCGGCCCGGTCGAAACACCGGGGCTCTGGCGCGTCGAGTGGGAAGGCGGCGCGCTTCCGTTCGCGGTGTGCGTCGACGCCGCCGAGGGCGATCTCGATCGCATCCCCCACGCCGCGCTCGAGGCGCAGCACAGCGCGTGGCACATCCTCGACGCCGAGGGTGCGGACGCGGCCGACGACGGCGACACGCCCGAACGCGGGGAGCTGTGGCGCTGGCTCGCTGCGCTCGCGTTGCTCGCGCTCGTTCTCGAAACGGTTTGGAGCGCGTGGATCGGACGCGGGAGGCGACTCGCATGAGCCTGTCCCTCGCCTCCCTCGCGCAAACGGTGACGCAGGACGTCGCCGGACTCTCGGAGTCGGTGCGCCTGCTCGATCTCCCGCCCGCGTGGGTGATCGTGCTCGTGATCCTCCCGCTCTTCGGCGCCGTCACCTGGATCGGCTACTCGCGCGAGACGCTGACCCAAACCGTGCGCTGGATCCTGTCCGGTTTGCGCATTAGCGCGTTCCTCGTCCTGCTCGTCGTGCTGTCGCGACCGGTGCGCGTCGCGCAGCGTGAGGAGGTGCGCCGCGCCGAGGTCATCGTCCTGCTCGACGACTCGGCGAGCATGCGACGCGAAGATACGTACTCCGGCGACGCGGACGCGCGCAAGGCGCTCGACACCGCCGCCGGGACCTCGGCGGCCTCGCTCTCACGCCTCGAGCTCGCGCAACGCGTCGTGGACCGGCAGCTCCTGCCGCTGCTCGAGCGCGGCGAGTACGACGCGCGGCTGTTCGGCTTCGGCGAAGGCACGAGCGCGCTCCAATCGTCGGCCGAACTCTCGGGACGCGGCGCCGCAACGCACCTCGGCTCGGCCATCGCACAAACGCTCGCGACGCATCGCGGACGCAACGTCACGGACATCGTCGTCGTCTCCGACGGCCGCTCGAACGGCGGAACGACCGTGCTCGAGGCCGCGCGCGCCGCCGGCGCCGCGGGGATCCCGGTGCACACGTTGATCGTCGGCGACACGCGCCCCGAGAAGAACGTGATCGTCGAGCTCGTCGAGGCCCCGGGCGAAGCGCTCGAGGGTGACGAGCTCGCGGTGACCGTGCGCATCCTCGGACGCGGAGCGACGGAGACCGACTCGGTCGACGTCGCGCTCGAGGAGCTCGACGACAACGGCGGCATCGTGCGCCAGGTGTACGACGAGGAAGCGCGCCTGACCGAGGACGGCGAGCGCGTCGTGCTCGTCGCCCCCGCCGCCGACGCGGGGCTGCGCACGGGCGAGCGTCGCTTCCGCGTCTCGGTGCGACCGCTCCCCGGCGAGACCATGGTCGACGACAACCGGGTCGAGTTCAGCGTGCACGTCTCGCCCGCGCGCATGCGCGTGCTCTACATCGACGGCTATCCGCGTTGGGAGTATCGCTACCTCAAGAACCTGCTCCTGCGCTCGGACCAGAACCTCGACGTGCAGTGCTTCCTGCTGTCGGCGACGCCCGACTTCCCGCAGGAGGCCTCGCGTCACCTGCCCTCGCTGCGCTCGGTTCCGACGACGCGCGAAGAGCTGCTCGACAACTACGACGTCATCATCCTCGGCGACGTCGACCCGGCGAAGATCTCGCACGTCCCGAGCGAGGTCGACCAGTTCCTCGACGCCGTGCGCTCGTTCGTCGAAGCCGGCGGCGGCCTGCTGTTCCAGGCCGGCGAGTACTCGAACCCGCGCGCGTTCCTCACCACGACGCTCCAGGACGTGCTCCCGGTCTCGCTCGACCCGACGGGCGCGCTGCGCTTCGCGGGCGACACGACGCGCGAGTTCCGGCCGCAGCTCGAGGAGCCGATCAACCCGCACGAGATCCTGCGCCTGCATCCCGACAGCGAGGTGAACCGACGCCTGTGGGAGCACCCGACCGAAGGCCTGCGCGGGTTCTATTGGTACTCGCCCGTCGACAAGGCCAAGCCCGGCGCGATCACGCTGCTGCGTCACCCGACCGACCGCAACCCGCAGACGCGCGAGCTCTATCCGCTGCTCGTCCTCGGGTACTACCCCGCGGGACGCACGATGTTCCTCGGCGTCGACTCGACGTGGATGTGGCGCTACCACTACGGCGATCGCTACCACGAGACGTTCTGGCGCAACGCGATCCGTTGGCTGGCGCTCGGGCGACTGAAGAGCGGCGATCGGCGCTTCCGGCTCGTCACGTCGCGCGCGACCTACGGCCTCGAGGATCGCATTTTCCTCGAGGCGCGGGTGCTCGACGAGGACTTCCGTCCGAGCAAGTCCGCGACGCAATCGATCGAGTGGAGCGGACCGGGCGGAACGCCCGAGGAGCTCACGCTCACCCTCGCGGCGGATCGCGACGGACTCTATCGCGGCGGCCTGCAGGTCGATCGCCCCGGGCTCTACCGCGCGTGGATGTCGAACGCGGGGCAGCGCGTGAGCACGGCCGAGTTCGAAGTCGTGCTGCCGTCGCGCGAAAACGCCGACCCCTCGCCGGATCCGGACGCGATGCGGCTCCTCGCCTCCAAGACGTCCGGTCGCGCGCTCGGGCTGGCGAAGGTCGCCGATCTGGCCGATGAGTTCCCTGGCGATGAGGAGCGGCGCGAGCCGGTCTCCTCGCGCCTGGACGACGCATGGGACAACTGGTCCACCCTCCTCATCGCGCTCGGCCTCCTGTCGGCCGAGTGGATTCTGCGCAAGCGAGCGGAGCTCGTATGAGGTCGTCGTCCAAGTGGATCGCGGCGCTGCTCCTGGCGCTGACGGGCACGGCGCTCGCGCCGAACTCCGCGGCCCAGGAGGTCGATGCGCAACGCGCGTTCTCGTTCCCGCTGACACGCGACGCCCGCGACCAGGCCAACGTGGCGCTCGAGCACCTCGAGGCCGCGCGTTGGCGCCAGGCGATCGAGGTCCTGCAGGAGATCGTCGAGTTCCACCGCGGCGCCGTGCTGCCCGACGCCTTCCGCGCGTCGGCGAGCCTGCCGTCGGCGCACGCCGCCCATCCGGGTGCGGCGCAGTGGGCGCGCGAGAAGCTGCTCTCCCTGCCGCGTGAGGCGCGCGCGCTCTACCGCGACAAGTTCGAACGCGCCGCGTCCTTCGCCGCGTCGAAGGCGATCGAAAACGGCAACCGGCGCGACCTGGTCGGCGTCGCCGCGCGCTGGCCGCTGTGCGACGGCTCGATCCGCGCGTGGCGCGTACTCGGGGACATCGAGCTCGAGAGCGGCAACCCGCGCGCCGCGCTGATCGCCTGGGACGCGGCCGAGCGCGCGGCGTCCGTCGTGTACGCGCCCGAGGCCGCGGCCGCACACAGGGCGAGCATCGCCACGCGACGCGAGGCGGCGCTCGACGCCCTCGCCGGTTCGAACGCGCCCGGTGACGGTGCGCCCACGCCGAACTCGACCGCGATCGCCCCCGACCCGTCGCTCGAACGCGGTCCCCTTCCGTCGCGCGACGCCGATCCGTGGCGGCGCGAGCTGGACCTCTCGCCGTTCGCGCGCGAGTCCGTCGTCGCGCGCCAGTTCGACTACGCGCTGCAGCCCGACCTCGCGGTCGACAAGGTGCTGGTCAACACGACGCTCAAGCTCTACTGCGTCGACGCGTACACGGGCGAGCTCGAGTGGACCGGACCGGAGCACTACGGCTGGTCGTTCCTGTCGGCCGGAAAGCGCAAGGACCTGTTCGAAGGACTCGACCGCAACCAGACGCTCGTCGCCCCGGCGCACGGCGGACGCATCGCGATCGCGGCCATGCAGCTGCCGTTCAGCGAGCTTCCGAACCAGGAGTACCAGGGGATCGAGGTGATGAAGTCGATCCCCCAGCGACGCTTGTTCGCGTTCGACCTCGAGACCGGCGCGCCGCTCTGGAATCACGCGCCCGAGCTCGAGTGGAACGAGGACAGGAACCTCTTCACGCCGGCGCGCAACCAGAACTACGCGCAACGCATGCTCGTCGCCGGACCGCCGGTTGTCGCGGGCGCGCGCGTGTTGGTTCCGTGCTACGTGCTCGCCGGACGCATCGACTACCACGTCGCTTGCTACGACCTCGCGTCCGGTGACCTGCTCTGGTCGACGAGCATCGTCAGCGGGCAGACGTCGCGCAACATGTTCGGTCGCGCGCTCAAGGAGTTCTGCGCGACACCGGTCGTCGTGTCGGAGGACCGCGTGATCGTGCAGACCGAGCTCGGCACGATCGCCGCGGTCGACCTGATGACCGGGCGCATCCTGTGGGAGTCGCTGTATCGCCAAGTCGCGCTCCCGAAGACGCCGGGCTACCAGCCGCAACCCCGCCGACTGACGTGGCGCCTCGCGCCGCCGGTCGTGAACGGCGATGTCATCGTCGCGACGCCATCGGACTCGAACGAAATCGCCGCGTTCGACGCGACCGACGGGCGCGTTCTTTGGACCTACGACCAGGATTCGCTCGCGCAGCTCGAGAACGAGAACCGGCGCTCGACGTTCAACGTGCTGCTCGGCGTCGACGACGACACGGTGTATCTCTCCGGAACGCGCGTCGGCGCGCTGCGCAAGGACGGCGGGCTGCGCCAACCCGGCGCGTTCCATTTGATCTGGGACTACCCGATCAGCAACGCGTACACCGCCGACCGCTCTCCGCGACCGCTCCTCTGCGCGGACACGGTGCTCGTTCCGACGCCCACCGAGCGCGTGGTCCTCGGTCGCCGCGACGGTCGCGTGCGCCACTCGCTCAGCGCGGCGTGGACGTCGGACCAGAACGGCAACGCGCTCGTCGATCGCGGCCTGCTCTTCACGCTCGGCGCCGTCGGGCTGCACGGCTTTTTCGACTGGGACCTCTTGATCGATCGGCAGAAGCGCCGCATGGCCGCCGCGCCCGGCGACGCGGAGACGGCGATCGCCACCGCGATGCTCTACTCGCGCCGCGCGAACACGGCGCTCGAAGACGGCGAACTGTTCGCCGCACGCGACGATCTCGCGTCCGCGCGCGGCATCCTCGAGCCGCTCGTCTTCCCGAGCGGCGCCGACCGTCCCGATGCGGGTGCGAGTCGATCCAAGACGCGCGCGTCCGACGAACTGCACACGGTGCTGCGACGCGAGGCGCGCGCGTTCGATGCGCAGGGCGCGGAGGGCGCGGCGCTCGACGCCATCCGCCAGGCGCGGCCACTCGCGCGCTCGCTGGTCGCGTTGCGCGACACGCTGCTCCAGGAAGAATCGCTGCTGCGCGGAACCGGACGCGAGGACGAACACCTCGGCGTTCTGGCCGAGCTCGACACGACCTGCGGCGACTTGCTGCTTCCCGCGGACGCGGCGCGCGAGGCGAACTTCCCCGTCGCCGTCAACCAAGACGAGGTCTACGGCGCGCCGACCATCGGCCTCTGGGTCCTGTTCACGCGCGCCGGCTTGCACGAGCAACTCGGCGCGCTCGGCGCGGCCTTCGAAGACCTGCACGGGGTCATCGATCGCTACGCGCACGTCGAGCTCACGCCCAGCGTGCGCGCCGGCGCCGTCGCGCGCCAGCGCATCCGATCCAAGCTGCTCCTGCCGGGCGGACGCGACGCGTACGGTCGCTTCGAACTCGCCGCGTCCGAACTCTACGAGCGCGCGATCGAGGCGTCGGACGTCGAGCAGCTGATCGAAGTCAGCCGACGCTTCCCCCACGCGACCGCCGCGCGCGCCGCGGAGGCCGCGCGCCTCGACTGGGCCTACGAAGCGTCGGACGCCGACGCGGTGGCGAGCATCGTGTACGGCTCGCCGGATGCTCCCTACTCGCGCTTCGACCCGCCCGCGCTCATCCGCCTGGGACGCGTGCTCGGCCGCCTCGGCAACGTCGAGTTCGAGCGCGGCTTGCTGACGGCGCTGACCCGCGAAGATCCGACGCTGACGTCGGACCTCGCCGAGCACGGCCCGCGTCCGCTCACTGAAGTGCTCGCGGAGCTCGACGCCGAGCGGACAACCTACGAACCCGTGCTACCGCGCTTCGGGGACAAGCTGATCGACAGTCCGATCGAGATCGGCTCGTACGAATTCGTCGGCCGCTTCCTCACCCCCACCGAGGCCGAGGTCGGCCCGGAGGAACTGCACGTGTACCTCGTCCGCCGCCAGACGGCGCGTGGCTCGCGCGCGGACGAGTTCGTCGACACGGTCGACTGCTTCAGCAGCCGCGCGCCGGGTACGCCGACGTGGCGTGCCTTCCTGCAGGACGGCGTGCGCTCCCTCTCCTCGTGCGCGATGTCCGCCGAGCGCGTCGTGTTCGGCGGTCAGCGCATGGTCCAGGCGCTGGACATGGAGGGGCGCGAAGTCTGGCGCCGCCCGGTTCCGCTGCCGGTGACGTCGCTCTGCCAGGACAGCGGGGTGGTCGTCGCGATGCTCGGCCTGAACTCGCCCGAGTACGCCGTCGCGTTCGACGCGCACACCGGCATCCCGCTCTGGCAGATCGCGCTCGGCGAGCCCGGCTCGTGGCGCAAGCCCGCCGTCGGCGAGGGCAAGATCGTCTTCTTCTCGAAGCCGTACAGCCGCGCGACGACCGCGCGCATCGTCGACCTCTTCCGCGGCACGCTCGTGACCGACGTCGACCTCGGCACGGTGCTCGAGCCGCAGGTGGAAGGCACGGTCTGGATCGACTCGGGCAAGCTCTTCCTGCCCGCGTTCCGCAGCGTGGGCAAGGACAAGCCGCGCGTGACGGCCTACGACCTGCACACGGGGCGCGAGCTGTGGGAGCGCGAAGTGCCCGAGAACGAGGACTTCGAATACATCGCGCGTCACGACGGCGCGACGTACCTCGTGACGCGCGCGGGTTCGACGGACGGCAACGGCGGCATCTACCTCTTCGACGACGAGTTCGGGACGCTGCGACGCATCGTTCCGCTGCGCGCACCCGAGCTCCCCATCGGACTCGCGAAGCGCGCCGTCACCGAGATCCCGACGGCCGAGATCTTCACCTACGTCGAGGACACGAATCAGATGATCGTGCGCTCGATGCACCTGCCGTATCAGGCGCGCTGGAGCTGGAGCCTGCCGGTGCGCGGACTGGCCGGGCGCAACTTCATGCCGCTGCCCGCGGTGTCCGAGAACTGCGTCGCGATCGCCTATGCGCTGACCAGCCCGGACAGCGGTTTCGCGGAACAGGCACAGCTCGTCATCATGGACCGGCACACGGGCAAGCGGCTCGTCACGCGTTTGATCGACGAGGAGTTCGCGAAGGCGAGCCGCCTCGAGCTGCGCGGGCTCGGCGACGCGTGCTTCATCGCGGGTCGCGGCTCCGCCACGCGCGGCTGGCGCTTTCAGATCCTGGAGAACCACCGATGAGAACGAGCGCATTCCGCCACGTCCTTTCGAGCCTGCTGCTCCTCGGCGCACCCGGCGCCGCGGCCGCCGCGCAGGACGCTCCGGAGCAGTACGACTCGCGGCCGATCGTCGTATCGCCCGAGCAACAGATCGCGGTCGACGCGGGCCTCGCGTGGCTCGCCACACACCAGGTGCGCGAGGGGCCCGAACTCGGCAGCTGGGAGGGCAAGGTCGGCTACAAGCTCAACGCCGACTACCGCGTGACGCTCGACGACGCGGGCCACGTCGGCGTGACGTCGCTCGCGTGCATGGCGTACCTCGCCGGCGGACACCTTCCGGGTCGCGGCGAGTACGGCGAGGTCGTCGAGCTCGGGCTGCGCTACGTGCTCGAGTGCGCCGACGAGGATGGCTACATCACGCGCAACGGAACGCGCATGTACAGCCACGCGTTCGCGACGCTCTTCCTGGCCGAGATCTACGGCATGACGCACCGCCAAGACGTGCGTCGCAAGCTGCAGAAGGCGGTCGACTTCATCGTCAACACGCAGAACGAGGAAGGCGGCTGGCGCTACGTGCCGTTCGCGCCCGAGTCCGATATGTCGATCGTCGTGTGCCAGGTGCTCGCCCTCCGCGCCGCGCGCAACATCGGCATCCGCGTTCCGAAGTCGACGATCGATCGCGCCGCGAAGTACGTCGTCGACTCGGCGATCAAGGAGGATCGGCGTCAGTCGTTCCGCACGAGCCTCTACACCGACGAAGTGGGCTCGTTCCACTACCAGCGCGGACGCAGCTCGCGCTCGTCGTTCCCGCTCACGGCCGCCGGCGTCACCGCGCTGCACGGCGTGGGCATCTACTCCGACGACTCGATCCGCCGCGGCCTCGACTACCTGCGCTCCGGATTGCGCACGTTCAATCAGCACTACGGAAACGGCGGGCACTACTTCTTCTGGTACGGCCACTACTACGGCGTGCAAGCGATGTACACGGCGGGCAACGCCTACCAGGTGAACTACTGGGAGCCGTACTTCGAGGAAGTGCGCGCCGAGCTGCTGCGCATCCGCAACCCCGACGGCTCGTGGCCGAACCGCACCGGACCGGGTCCGGCGTTCGGCACGGCGATGGCCGTGCTGATCCTCGAGATCCCCTACCGCTACCTCCCCATCTTCCAGCGCTAGCAGACCGTGGCAAAAGTCATTCACCCGCAGAACGCCGTCCTCCACTCCGGCTTGGCCCCCGAAAGCCTCGCCGAATCCACCGATTCGCCTACGTTTCCGGAGACCAACCCGGAGCGGATGCCGACGCTCCTGCGGGCGAAGCACTTTCGCCACAGCCTGCTAGCACACGAGTGAGCAACCCGAACTCCAACCTGACGTCGACACCGAACGTCGAGCGCCTGCTCGGCGCCCTGCGTCGTCGACTCCGCGGCACCGTGTTCTTCTACGGCGTCGGCACGGTCGTCGGCATCGTCGCGGCCTGGCTCGTGTTCTCGTACCTGGCCGATTGGGGCCTGCGCGTTCCCAAGTTCGGGCGCATCTTCAACGGCCTGATCCTGCTCGGACTCTTCAGCGCGTTCCTGTGGCGCGATCTGATCCGTCCGCTGCGCAGGATCCCCGGGCGCGCCGGTCTGGCGATCCTGTTCGAGCGCTCGCATCCCGAGCTGCGCGAACTCCTGGTCAGCGCGGTGCAGTTCCAGGGCGCGAACCGTACCGAAGCGGGCAACCCCGCGTTGATCGAGCACGTGCTGCGCGACGCCAACGAGCGCGCCGGCGGACTCTCCGTCAAGGGCATCCTCGACGAGCGCCCGGGCCGCGTGCGCCTCGTGCTCGGCACCGGTGCCGCGCTCGTCGTCGCGTTGTTCGCGTTCGCCAATCCGACGCACACCGAGATCTTCCTGAACCGGATGGTCGGCGGCTCCATGCTCTGGCCGCAGCGCACGCATCTCACGCTCGAGGTCCCCGCGCTCGACGCGATCGCGCGCGTCATCGACACGGAAGAGCTGCTCGCGTTGCGCATCGCGCGCGGCACCGACGTCCCGATCGTGATCCGCGCCGCAGGCGAGGTGCCCGACGACGTGCGGCTGCACTTCGAGGGCGGCCGCGACCTGCTGCTCACGCGCAGCGGCAAGAACGTGTTCCGCACGCTGCTCCGCTCGTGCCAGGACGACGTCGCGCTGTACGCGACCGGCGGCGACGACGAGGACGGGTTGCCGCGCATCGAGGTCGAGGTCCTGCAACCGCCCGATGTCGGAGGGATCGCGGTCGCCGTGCAGCCGCCGGCCTACAGCGGCTTGCCGAACGAGGTGCTCTTCGATCGCGACGTCGACGTGCTCGCGGGATCGCAGCTGCGCGTCCACGTGCTCCCGCTCCCGAGCGACGCGACCGGTTCCGTACGCCTGCTCCCCACCGACGTCGCCGTACCGCTCGCCAGCCTGCCGTTCCCGGCGCGCGCCGGCGACGCGAACGAGGACGCGAGCGCCGCCGACCCGGGCGCGGGCCTCTACTTCGACCACACGGCCGTCAGCTCGATCGGCTTCCGCGTCGAGCTGACCGACGACAGCGGCCTGACGAATCCTGACCCCGGCCTCTTCCGCATCCAGGTCGTCGAAGACCGCGCCCCCACGATCGACATGATCGCGCCGTCGCGGTCGGAGTTCGAGATCGTGCTCGGCGGCGCGATTCCGCTGCGCGCGCGCGTGTCCGATGACTTCGGCGTCGAGCAGTTCGCGTGGCGCGCGGAGATCACGTCGCTCGACAACGACCGCGTCGAGGTCGCGTCGGGGACCTGCGCCCTGAACGCGATCGTCGATCCGGCGGCGGCCGGTGACAGCCCCAGCGATCGGCGCACGTTCCTCGCGACGACGCGCCTCGAGGTCAACGACCTCGCGACGCCGGAGATCCCGATCACCGTCGACGAGCGCTACCTGTTCGAGCTCGTCGCGACGGACAACCGCGCGCCCGAACCGAACGTCGGACGCTCGCTCCCGATTCGCGCGCGCGTGGTCACGCCGGAAGAGCTGCTGCGCCGCATGCAGGAGCGCCTGGCGCGCGCGCGTCTGGACACGCTCAGCCTGTCGAACCTGCAGACGGAAAAGCGCCAGCGCGTCGAGGACTTGATCGAGGCCCTCGACGGCGACGGCGTGGCCGACGCGGGCGAGGCGGTCGCGATCGCCGCGGTCCTGTCCGGCCAGCGGCGCGTGCTCGGCGACGCGCAGGCGCTCGCGCGCGACCTCGCCGCGGTCGCCGAGGACATCCTCTACGCGCGCCTCGACGAGAAGGCGGGCGCGTTGCTCGACCGCTACGACGCGCTCGCATCGACGAACAGCGACCTGCGCTTCCGCCAGGCTCCGTGGCGCGCGCTCGCCGCGACCGCCTCCGAGCCGGGCGCCACCGGCTTCGCCCTGAACCTCGTGCAGCTCGTCGGGCTCGCGATCGAGATCAGCGAGGACAACGTGCGCCTGGCCGCGTCCGCGCTCGACGAAGCGGAACGCGCGCTCGAAACCGGCGTCCGCGTCGACGCGCTCGTGCGCGCGTCCGAGCTCCAGAGCGCGTCCCTCGTGCGCATCGACGCGCTGCTCGACGAGCTCGCCGAGTGGGACAACTTCCAGAACATCCTTTCGCTGACGCGCGACATTCTGAACCGCCAGAAGGCGCTGCGCGAACGCACGCAGAAGTTTGCAACCGAGAAATAGCGTCATGGGCACCTGCACTCGCTTCGCACGCACCGCAAGCCTCGTCCTCACCGCCGCCACGGTGTGGGCGGCCGTCGCGCCTCCGACCGCCGCCCAGGATGGCGAGACGAACCGCGAGATCCACGGCATCGCGCAGGAGCAGGACCAGCTTCTGCGCCAGATGCGCCGGCTGCGCGGAACGATGGAGGTCCTGCTCCAGCGCCTCGAAGCCGAGGGACGCACGCGCACGGCCGAGCTGCTGCGCGACGCGATCACGATGCTCGACCAGCGCACGACGCCCGAGACCGAGGAGAACCCGCTCACGATCGAAGAGCGCATGGAGCGCGCGCGCGAGACCCTGCGCTCCGGCCAGCTCGTCCAGTCGCTCGAGAACCAGCGCGGACTGGTCGACGAGCTCGAGCGGCTCCTCTCGATCCTGCTCGACCGCAAGAACCTCGAAGCGCTCGACGACAAGATCGAAGAGCTGCGCGCGC
Organism: Planctomycetota bacterium; assembly: GCA_029259605.1. GTDB lineage: Bacteria > Planctomycetota > UBA1135 > UBA1135 > OFTM281. The sequence continues at coordinate 27,356 of JAJDEV010000180.1, forward strand.
TGCAGGAGTCGATCAAGGCGCTCGCGAACCGCGAGTCCGAACTGCGTGAGAAGACGGCCGAGCTGCGCAACGACGCGGCCAACGCGACCCAGAAGGCGCTCGAGAAGGAGCTCGGCGAGCTGATCTCGCGCGAGCGCGAACTCCTGGCCGAGAACGAGACGATCGGTCGCGAAACGGGAACGCTCGAGCTCGAGCAACTCGAGGCCGAGCTCGCGCGGTTGCTGCGCGATCAGAACACCGACGCCGCCGTGCTCGACGCGTGGAATCCGCAGGAAGCGCGCATGCTCGAGGGCGTGCGCCAGGACCTCGCCCGTGCACAGCGCGACGAAGCGCGCGCCGCGCGCCTCGACTCCGCCGCCGACGAGCTGCAGCGCGCGCGCCGCGCCTCCACGCCCGAGTCCACCGAGCGTTCGCTCGAAGCGCTCGAAGCGGCCGCCGAACGCGCCGAGCTGCACCGCGACGCGTCCGGCGACGCGGCCGCCAAGCAAACGGCAGAGGCCCTGCGCCGCGCGGCCGAGGCGCTTAAGCGCGCGCTGGCCGAAGCACAGGCCGGCAACGAAAACGAGGACGGCGAGCAGGGCGACGCGTCCCCCGCGAACTCCGCCGTTCCCGAAGCGCTGGGCGAGGCGATGCGCAGCGACGCGGAAGCGCTCGCAGCCGAAGCCGAAGCCGCGCGCGCCGCAGCCGCAAAGGCGCGTGCCGCGGCGAAGGCAGCGCTCGACGAGCTGCCCGATCCCAACACCGCCGCGGGCGAGGCGGCCGCATCGGTGAACGAAGCGCTCGAGGACGCCGAGCTCTCCGCCGCGGAGGGCAACGACGCGGACGCCAAGCGCGCGACCGACGACGCGGCCTCACGCCTCGAGGCCGCGTTGCGCGACCTCGCCATGCTGGGCGCGGCGCTGTCGTCGTCCCAGGAGAAGCAGGCCGAGCGCACCGAGCGCGTCGAGCGCGGCCTCGCGACGATGCCGCAGGCCGAGACCGAGGCGGGCGCCGAGGCGCAGGCGAGTCTCGACCGCGCCGCCGAAGCGATGCGCGCGTCGGCCGAGGCCGCGCGCACGAATCAAGCCGAGGCTGCGCAGGCCGAGGCGCGCAAGGCCGAGCAGGCGCTCGCGGAAGCGCAGGCCTCGCTCGGCGCGGCGCGCTCGCAAGCGGCCGAGGCCCAGGCGAAGGGTGCCGAGGCCCTCGCCCAGGCGCAGGCCGAGCTCGCCCAGGCCGCGGGCCAGGCGAGCGAGAAGGTCGAGTCAGGCTCGATGAGCGAAGCGGCGCAGGCCGAGACGAAGACCGCGCTCGAGAAGGCCCAGCAGGCGATGGAGCGCGCCCAGAAGGAGCTCGAGGAAGGACGCTCGGCTTCGGCGGCGAGCTCGCAACGCGAGGCGATGCAGGAGTTGCGCGAAGCGCTCTCGTCCGCGAACGAAGGCGTCGCGCCCGAGTCCGCCGAGGACCGCGCGCAGGCCGAGGAACTCGCCCGCGAGCAGGAGGAGATCCGCGAGGAGCTGCTCGACCTCGCGCGCCGGATTCGCGAGCGCGAGAACGCGAGCCCGATGCCCGACCTCGAGCGCGCGAACGACGCAGCCGAGGAGGCGAAGGAGAGCCTCGAACAAGGCCAGCTGTCCCAGGCGGAGCAGAAGGAACGCGAGGTCGAGCAGGAGCTGAAGCAGATCAAGTCGAAGCTCGAGGAAGAGGAGGACCAGTACCAGAAGCTGCGCGACGAGGAGAAGCTCTTCCGCATCGCCGAGGAGACCCAAGCGCTGATCGAGGCACACCGCGAGCAGATGCAGGAGCTGATCGAACTCGACGCGTTGCGCCAGGCCGGATCGCCGCCGAGCCGCGCCCAGAAGCTGCGCCTGCGTCGCATCTCGCGCGAGGAAGAGTCGCTCGGACACCGCGCGCTCGAGATGTCGACCGCGATCGTCGAGGAGGGCGCGCTCGTCGCCGGCCAGCTGTTCGCCAACGCGGCGGACGACCTCGACCGGATCGCGACCGCGCTCTCGGACGCGGGCGACTACGAGACCGGCGCGCGCACGCAGGCACTCCAACGGGACGTCGACGAGGCGTTCGTTTGGATGCTCGACGCGCTCCAGGAGGAACAAGCGCGACGCCAGGAAGAGGACAAGAAGAAGGAAGAGCAGGGCGAGCAACCGCCGCAGGAAGGCGAGAACAAGGACAGCCTCATTCCCGACACGGCGGAGCTCAAGCTGCTGCGCCGGATGGAGATCTCGCTCCAGGACGATGTCCTGCTCATCCTGCAGCTCAACCCGGACCTCGCCGACACGCCGCCCGAGGACGTCGACCGACACATCCTGCGCGACATCTCGCGGCTCGCCCTGCGTCACGAACGAATCACCGAGAACTTCAGCGCGATGCGGCGCCGGATCGGCATTCCCGAACCCGAAGAGATCGAGGACTGATATGAAACGATCCATTCAACGCAACATGCTCGCGTGCGCGTGGCTCTTCGCCTCGCTCGCCGGTTTCGCGGCCGCGGCGAGCGCGCAGGAGACCGAGCCCGAGCCGAAGCCCGAGGTAGCACCCGAACCGCAGAAGTCGCTCCCCGGCACGCTCGAGAGCGCCGACCAGGGTTCCGATGCGCGGCGCGAGCTCATGAAGTTGTTCCTCGAGGTCGAGCGCAGCCTCGCGAAGATCGACGATGACCTGGCGGACGCGGGCGCCGGCGAGCTCCCGCTCGACGCCGTCGCCGACTCCGGCATCGACGACCTGCTGCGGACGACGGCCGAGTCGAGCCTGGACATCCAACGCAAGATGGACCGCATCCTCGAGATCGCGAAGGAGATGGATCAGGGCCAGGGCAGCGGCAGCGGCAGCGGCCAGGGCAAGCCGTCGCCCGGCGGCGACAGCCCGCTCGACGAGGCGCGCGACAACGGACCGCAGCAGCGCGAGAACACGCCCGACGCGCCGAAGCCGTCCGAGGGTCAGGGCGAGCAGCCGCAATCCTCGGACGGCGAAGAGCCGAAGGACGGCGACCAACCCGACCAGGGGCCGGGGCAGAACCAAGCGGGCGACCCGCGTGCCGAGCAACCCGGCAACCCCGCCACGCGCGGCGACGAGGCGGACGAATGGGGCTTCTTGCCGGAGCGCTATCGCGAGGTCTTCCGCAACCAGGGCCGTGAGGATCTCCCGGTGCAGTACCGCGACTGGATCGACGCGTACTACCGCCGCCTCAGCAGCTCCGACCGCACGCCGCCCCGCCGCTGACGAACGCGCCGATGCTCGCCCTCGCGCTGCTCGCATTCCTCGCCATGGACGACTCGCACGCGTCGTCGGCCGAGAGCCGTCTGCGCTCCGCGCAGGACGCGACGCGGGTCGTCGAAGCGAAGGCGAGCGCGCCCTCCTCGCTCGAACGCGCGACGCGCCGCGCGCTCGACGACGGGCTCGCGTACCTCGCGGCGCGCCAGGGTACGACCGCCAACGGCTCGTTCCCCACGACCGACGGACACGAGCAGGCGACGCTCGGAGTCACCGCGCTCGCCACGCTCGCGCTGATGGCGTCGGGCAACTCACCGGAACGCGGCCCGTACGGAGCCCAGGTCACGCGCGCGATCGACTACCTGCTCGACCACGTCGACCTGGCTCCCGAGTCGCCCGAGTACGGATACATCTCCACCGGCGCGGATCCGCCCAAGACGCGCGCGCACGCCCACGGCTACGCGACGCTCGCGCTCGCGCAGGCGCACGGCATGACGCCGCGGCGCGGCAACCGAGCGGCGCGCATCGAACGCGCGCTCGAAGCGTCGGTGCGCTTGATCGAACGCTCGCAAGGAACCGAGGGCGGCTGGGAGTACGAGCCGCGCGCGATCGCGGCGCACGAGGGCTCGGTCACGATCTGTCACGTTCAGGCGATGCGCGCGGCGCGCAACACCGGCTTGGCGGTCGACAACGACGTGATCCGACGCGCCGAGGAATACGTCCTCCGCCTGCAGAAGGCCGACGGCACCTTCCGCTACAAGCTCGACATGGAGTCGTCGACGATCGGACTCACGGCGGCGGCGATCGCGACGCTCAACATGGCGGGCCGCTACGACACGAGCGTCATTCAATCGGGCATCGACGCGATCTGGTCCGGACTCGAGCTGCAGTCCGAGCAGCGCGAACGCGTGCGCTGGCCCTACTACCAACGCTTCTATATCGCGCAAGCGTTGTGGCAGCTGGCGGACCGGAGTCAGTTCGACCGCTGGTTCGACGACGAACGCCAGGCGCTCCTTCGCTCGCAAGCCGACGACGGATCCTGGAACGACGACGCACACGGCCGCGTCTACGCGACGGCGATGAACTGCCTCGTCCTCGCGATCCCGGAAGGCCTGCTTCCGATCTTCCAACGCTAGCGAGGGACGGCCACCTCCCCCTCGGCGAGAGCGCGTGGAGGAGGCGGCCCGGGCCGCGATCGATCGTGGTGGATCGTTCGGTCGAACGGAACGCGACGGCGTCGGAGTGCGAGCCTCCGCCGATGGACCTCGGAATCCACGCTCCTCCACGAACGCTGATGGCCGACCGATGCGCGGCACGGACGAACTACCCGACGCGCAGCCTCCGGTTTCGGTGCGAGCGCACGATTCGCGTGCGCGGCGCGTCAGCTCCCGTAGATCGCGAACTCGGTGCGCTCGAACGTGTGCGTGGCGAGCACGCGCTCGAGCTCGCCGCGA
>JAJDEV010000019.1 GCA_029259605.1 Planctomycetota bacterium
CGTGCGTTGCAAACCGGAAAAGACGTAGACCCTTCCGTAGCTGCTTCCCGCCACGCCAGGAGGCTCCCAGATGATATCGCCCACAACGATCTCGCGGAAGCCGTCGCCGTCCAGGTCAGGCACCGAGTCGACGTAGATCCAACCGAACGGGTTCCAGCTCTGCACGGTCGTCTGCGCGCGCGCCAACCCTCCGATGCCCAACACGAACCAAGCGCCCATCACGAGCACCCGGATCCGCCAACGCCGGCGTACGGGGTTCAGACGCCTCGCGGATCGCAAACAACGACGTGCTTCTTTCATCCCTCGCCTCCTCAAAACGTCACCGTGACGAAGCGCCCGAGCATGGACGGCACTCGCACAAGGGGGATCGCAAGACCCGGTCGCTCTTCCACCACGAACAACAGGTACGGCCCCTCGGGGAGCAACTCGGCGTCGGGGACCCAGACCTTCACGTCCTTCCCGTTCGGAACGCTGGTCGTCGAGGTCATCAGCTCGACGTAGCGACCGTTGTAGTCGAAGTGGTGGGTGACCGACCCGAGTCCGATCAGACAGGCGTACACGACGCGCTCAGGGTGGTTCACGTTGAAACCGACCTCGGTCCCGTACTTCAGCGTCGCGATGCCTCCCAGGATCTTCAGCCGATTGGATTCGAACGTGTACGGTGGTGCGAAGATCTCGACGGAGTGGATCGAGTTCGCCGCGGAGAACTCGCTATCCGTCTCGTGGCGCCCGCCCATCAGGGCGACTCGCCCGTCTTGCAGGAGCAGCCCGACGCTGTGATAGCCGCGTGGCGTCGCGTATTCACCGTAGAAAGTGGATGTGCCGACGATCGGCCGTGACTGCATCTCCTCCCACGTTCCCCAGGATGTCGGAGTCTCCGGCCAAAAGCGGGCGACTTCGTTCACGTAGACGGGCTGGTTCGCGAACTCACGTCCGCCCATCGCCAGGATCGAACCGTCCGGCAAGACGACGAAGTTGCCGAACAAACGCGACTGTGGCGCTGCGGTCTTGTTGTTGAGGTGATCGTGTTCCCACTCCCTCACTTTCATGAGTCCATCCGTCGAGCCCGACGGGGGGTCGTGATCCTCGAAGCCGTCCTGTGCTCCACCGTGGACGATCACGCGATCGAGGTCGTAGTTGCTGAGGTTCGTCTGGTAGAGCGACCGATTCTTCAGCGTGTGCATCAGGACGACGTTCGCGTACTCCCAGCCGCCGACTCCCGCCGGAGACGCGATCGGTTGCGTGCGGGTCATCGAGGCGACGTCGACCGCGTTGATCGGGTTGCCACCGAACTCGCCCTCGGTTCCGATCGGGTATTGAGCGAACGCCTGAGTACTCACCTCGGTGGATACCGCTGGCGGGAGGCCGGCCTCGCAGATGATCGCACTTCCGACGGAGAGCACGGTCCGGTCGCTCAAGAACAACGAGCGCGGATACTGCTGCCAGTAGTACGTGTCTGGAGCTCCTTGGACGGTCCACGGGCCGGCGCTCGTGGGCAAAGTCCACCAGCGATCGTATTGGAACGCGTACTCGACGCTGTTCTCCGTGAATACGCCGCACCCGTTCTTGTCCGGTCGGATGCCGCTTCCCCCGAGCACGATCGGAAGGAACGACGTCACCGGATTCCCGACGCCGTACGTGATCACGGTCGGGTACCAGTTCGGAACGGGAAGATCCGCCGGGTCGTCGGACCAAGCGTTGGCTGCCGTTGCCGCGTTCGGATCGAATGCGTACGCCTTGTTCAACGCAAGCGGTCCCTTGGTCGTGGCCATCATCGGGTCGTGCCGGGCGCCGCCGACCACTAGGAGCTCAGGCTTCTGATTTTCGTCGAGCGTCCACGTGTGCCCCGAGCAGAAGATGCCCGAATCGTCGGGCAATGGCCCACCCCCAGAGCCCACGAGGATCGGCGCCTCGAGGATCACGCTCGAACTCGAGCCCAGCGTGTTCGGATCGAACACGTAGGTCGTGTACGGGTTGTTGCCGCGAGCCATGGAATCGTCCCAGGCCGTCCACACGAGGACCTTCCCGCCGACGTTCACCTGCGGGCCGGCCGGGTCGTTCGGGTCTTCGGGCCAGAACGCGCCCCACGGCAGGAGGACGGCGTGAGCGATCTCGTCCCAGTACTCGAACGATCCGCCTGTTGGCCCGCCCAGTCCGTCGCAATTGAATCCCGCAGGCGGCGGCCCCACGGGCTGCTGAAACGGCCCCGGGCAACTGATGCCGAGGTCGTACGGACCGCTCCATTGACCGATGCAACACGGTCCGGTTGTTCCCTGCGGACAGCAGGTTACCGGCCCGAAGTAGATGGGTTGCTGAGCCGAGGCTGCCCCCCCGAGGGCCAGCGGAGTTCCGACCAGGAAGACTGCGAGCTTGTGCATTCTTGACTCCTTGCGCGCGCGTGGCGCGCGCTGTCGACTCCGGACCTGCTCGACGCTAGCACTCGAGCGAGGAGTCGGATCAACAAAGCGACATTTGTTCTATGCGGCCGCGGTGAGACCCCACGCACCGCGGTCCGTGGCCCTCTTTCGCGCCGAGGCCGAACGCCGGCCGCACGCGACGACCGCGATCGATCCCGCTACTCCTCGTCCGGAGCCTCGAGCACGCCGAGCACGAGGTCCGCCGTGCGCTCGACGCGCGCCCTGCGGTCAGCGGCGACATTAGCGACATTCGGGACTTTGGTGACGAGCTCTCGTCACCGTCGACACGACCGCTCCCCTCGATATCCCCTGCTAATCCAGAGATCGTCCGAGTACGCACCTCCGTCCAACTTGGGCCCCCAGAGGTGTTCGTTTTCGAGTCCTGCTCGGTAGCAAACTCGACGCCCAGCGAAATAGAACATGGCCCTCAAGGGGTCGGGAGAGGCGAGTTGCTCTCTCGGCCCGAGTTCGCTTTTTCGTCCGGTTCGGGGAGCCACCCCCCTCCTGGGGGTTCGCAGATCGGGGGTCGGCGGTGGACGGAGGCCGCCCGGAGGACCGTCGGAACCCACGCCAGGCGCGCGACGGGGCGGGGAGTGCGGCCCCGCGATGGCTCTCGGTCCAACGCGGGGAGAGCGGCCGACTTGCGCGACGTCGGCCGAATCCGCGGCGAGGCGCTCTCAGGCTCTCGGCGCTCTCTGGTTGTGCCGCCGGGTGTGGTTGACGCGATGCTGACCTTGGCCGATTAGGCTGCCGTCCTGCTGGATTGGGGTAGATGCCAGGTCGCGTGGGTATTCCAATTCGCGAGTGATGATCAGGATTCTGACCGACGACGACCGCGAGAAGGCTGTCCGCAGGCTTCGCTTCTGCTACCTGTGCGGAGAACCCCTGGGGCCCAAGAGGGGCTCTGGCTGGAACCGGGACCACACCCCTCCGACTTCATACGTCACCGGGCGTGGGGCCGCGCTACCGATGCGGACCCACCCCGAATGCAACGCCGCCTGGTCCCTGCGAGACGAGCGTGGAGGTCAGCTCATGAGCACGATGATCGGGCGGTACCCTTCTAGGACGCAGACCCGGATCGACGTCACGAACTTCATAGACGCGGAGACTGGGACGTCATTCTTCGGCGTACGTGAGTTCGGCATCGAGACGGATGTCCGTAGGATCGTCCGTGCGTTCCATGCCGCGCTCTACGATGAGTTTCTCGCCGAAGACGGCATCCTCATCTCGCTTCCGTTCGCCTCGGGGCACGCACCATCTGGTGTGCCGGTGCCAGACCCGATACCTGATTGGCACCGAGCCGCCGTAATCGACCTGAGACGGTCGCAGGGCTTCGACCGTTTAGACCATCTTGCCTGTGGCGGAGGCGAGTGCGACTACATCTGTACATGGACGCGCGCGAGCAACCGATGGCGGTGTGTGTTTGGGCTCCGACTCCACGAATGGGGAAACCTCGGCGACCCGGCATTCCAGCAGCGCGGATGCGTGGGGCTCTACCATCGGAACCAGCTTCCATCGAACGCTTCGACGGCTCCGAGCATCGCGGTTCCGGTCAGACTCCCTAACCCGCTCGATCCGTTCGCCGAGTGAATCCGCCCCGGCCCAACCCCGTCCCGTCCAAAAAATAGGTTCTGCCTCCCGAAAGCGCGACCCGCGCTCCTGACGAGCCATGTTCTGCCGAGGCGCTGATCCGGCCGCTCCACCTCCGATCGGATTGACCTGGGCCATGGTTCACGCGCCAGTCTGGCCGAGGCGTGGCTGTTCGAACAGGGTGAACGGGGGGCAGACGCCGAAGCGCCCGCTGACCGAGCCGCGTGCCATCCGTCGCTCCGCGCTCGCCCTCGCCGGCGTCAGGACGAGGGGCCGTGTGCGTGCATTCCGCGTGACGCTCGCCCTTGAACTCGGAGCGGCGCCCTTGCGAAGTGTACCCATGAGCGCGCTCCAGGAACTCCTCAACGGCTACCGGGCCTCCGCGAAAACGCCGCGCGAGGCCGGCACCTACTTCGAGGAGCTCTCGGTCCGATACTTCCAGCACGAGCCCGCCTACCGCGAGCTGTACCGCGAGGTCCTGCCGTACGCCGCCTGGGCGAAGCGCCGTGGAATCGACCAGCGCGACACCGGCATCGACCTCGTCGCCGAGACGGTCACCGACGAGTACCACGCGGTGCAGTGCAAGCTGTACGCGCCCGACTACCGCGTGCAGAAGGCGGACATCGACAGCTTCTTCACCGCCTCCGGCAAGGAGCCTTTCCGCCGCCGCATCATCGTCAGCACCACGAATCTGTGGAGCGACCACGCCGAGGAGGCTCTGCGCGGTCAACTCACGCCGGTCACGAAGATCGACCTAGCGCAGCTCGAGCGCAGCGTCATCGACTGGTCGCGCTTCGCGCCCGCCCAGGCCCCGGTCCTACGGCAGAAAAAGGTCCTGCGCCCGCACCAGCACGACGCGCAGGCGGCGGTGCTTGCTGGTCTCGCGAAGGTCGACCGCGGCAAGCTCATCATGGCCTGTGGCACCGGCAAGACCTTCACCAGCCTCGAGATCGCCAACCAGCTCGCGGGCGAGGGAAAGCGCGTGCTGTTCCTGGTGCCGAGCCTCGCGCTGCTCTCGCAGACGCTCACCGAGTGGACGCAGGAGAGCACGACGCCGCTGCAATGCTTCGCGGTCTGCTCCGACAGCGACGTCGGGAAGAAGCGCTCGAAGGACGACGACGTCGTCCAGACCTTCGTCCACG
>JAJDEV010000181.1 GCA_029259605.1 Planctomycetota bacterium
TCGATTCGGGGACTCGGGCACGTCCCCACCGTTATGACGCGCGGCGCGAACGCGCCGCTGCGGGACAGGCTCGCTGCGCTCGCGTCCCGCCGGCCGCAGGCGCCCGTTTAACGCGCGGCGCGAGGCGCGCCGCTGCAACACGGGCACGCTGCGCTCGCGTGTTGCGAGCCGCGGGCGCTACCGATACACGCGCGGGGCTCCGCCCCGCTGCACGGCAGGCGCCGCTTCGCGGCGCGCCGTGCGCGGACCGCGCGCTCCCGCGTGGGCTGGTCGTTGCCGCTACGGCATGCGAAGGTCTCCGCAACTCCCGGATGCCCCCATCCTCCCCGGGCCGCTACACTCCGCTCCGTGCACAGACCTCCGCCGCTCAAGCTCCAGACGACGACGCTCTGGTACTACCCGTCCCAGCAGCATTCGGATGAGCCGATGGGGGACCCGCGGTACACGGGGCGCACGCCGACGTTCGTGATTTGGAACCTGCTCGAGCGGTACACGCGTGAGGGCGATGTGGTCGTCGATCCGTTCTGCGGTGGGGGGACGACGATCGATGTCGCGGCGTCGATCGGTCGGCAGGCGCGCGGGTTCGATGTGGCGCCGCATCGGGACGACATCGAGCGGGCGGACGCGCGCAATTTGCCGCTCGCGAGCGAGTCGGCGGACTTCTTCTTTCTCGATCCGCCGTACTCGACGCATGTCGAGTACTCCGACGCGGGTGAGTGCATCGGGAAGCTCGACGCCTTCGAGCCGGCGTACTTCGAGGCGCTCGACGCGTCCTTTGCCGAGGTCGAGCGCTGCCTGAAGGATCGGCGCTATCTCGCCGTGTACGTGTCCGACACCTTCAAGAAGAAGCAGGGCTTCGTTGGCATCGGCTTCGAACTCTACGCGCTGCTCGCGCGTCGTTTCCGCGCGATCGACCACGTTGCGGTCGTGCGCGGGAACCGCAAGCTCGAGAAGCCGCGCTTCCATTCGGCGGCCGCGGACGAGAACTTCTTCCTGCGCGGCTTCAACCACTTGCTCATCTTCAAGAAGGAAAGAGCAGCGCGTTGAACGACGTGAGCATCTGGTGCGTGAGCCCCCAGATGACGCGGTCGTCATAGCGCCAACTCGGGAGCTCGCGCGCCGCCCCGTCGTCGCGGCGGTAGCGGTAGACTTCGTCGAACTCGCCGCGGACGGCGCGGTCGAGCGGGAACCAGAAGGCCTCGCTCGCCTCCGGACCCGGCACCGGCGAGACGTCCTCTTCGAGCACGAACACGAACGGCGTGATGCGCATCGGGACGATGACGCCGCGCGCCTTGGCCTGGATGGTGGGCATCTCGCCCAGCACGCGCCCGCTGCCGTGCGGATCGACGCCGACCTCTTCGAGCGTCTCCCGCGCGGCGGTGACGCACAGGTCGTGATCCGACGGTTCGTGATGGCCGCCGGGGAGGCTGATCTGACCCGACCAGCGATCGTTCGGATCCTCGACGCGGCGCATCAGCAGCACGCGCGGCACGCTCCGGTGCAGGCAGATCGCGACGGCGGCGCGGCGCAGCGTTGCGGTCGATGCGTGCGCGGTCGTCGGTGGCGCGAGCGCCGCCTGCAACCGCTCGAGCTTGTCGCGCATGCGAATCGGGTCGCGTCGCGCCTACTCGCGCTCGACGGCGACGGTGTACTCGACGTTGCCCGCGAACGTCAGCGTCTGGGCGAGCTCGTACTCGGTGCCTTCGTGTTCGACGGTGCGCGACTCGGTGCGCTCCCACTCGCCGTCGGCTTCGAAGCGGGCCGAGTGCAGGTGGCCGGCCTCGAGGTCCCACAGGAGCTCGCCCTCGATCTCGCGCTCGATCGTGACCTCGACGGTGACGTCGATGGAGTCCCGGGCGCCGTTCGGTCGTCCGACGCGGCCGTCTTCGTCGAACTCGACGAGCTCGATCTCGCGTTCGAGCTCGACCGACGATTCGACCGAGAGTTCGAGCGCGAGCACGGCGACGAGCACGCCGTCCTCATCGCGTGTGCCTTCGTACGTGACCGTGCCTTCGCCCTCGAGGTTCTCGACGAGCGCGCGGTTCAGCTTCTGCTCGAACGCGTCGTAGCCGACTTCCTCGTCGTCGTAGTAGTCGACGATCCCGCCCGGCCACATCAGCGGCAGGTACGGCTCGGCGTCGATGTCCCAGCTGTCGCCTTCCTCGACGTCGCCTTCGGGGAGCATGCCGTAGAGGTCCATGTCCGCGCGTAGCCACTCGAGCGTGTCGTCCTCGACGTCGTCGCTGTCGTCGTCGAGCTCGGCGTAGAACGCCTCGTCGGCGTCGTCCCAGAGGAAGCGCACCGTGATGCCCTCGAGATCGCAGCCCGACGTGCTGTCGACCTCGTTCTCGCCGTCCGACCGCGTGCTCTCCTGCAACAGCTCGACGTACTCGCGCCGGAAGTCGGTGGGGCGGCCGTCCTCGACCTCGACGATCTCATCGCGCACGACGACGCGCTCGAGCGAGACGATCGTCATCGAGAGGTCGTCCACCTCCTCGAACGTCTCGCCGTCGAGGCTGCGCGTCATGGACTGCAGCTCCGACTCGGCGTTCGCCTCGAACGTGCGCACGAGTTCGGTGCCCTCTTCGAGCCGGAAGCGGAGCGTCTCCTCGACGGCGGGACGGTCCGTGGCGAGGGGCAGGAAGACGAGCGGGAGCAGGAAACGTTTCATGGGTGCGCTGGTGTGGGCTCGGTTCGGGCGTTCCGGTCAACCGTCGTCAGAGGTCCCGTGGTCGTGACCGCTGTGGTCCTCGGTCTCTGCCTCATCGGACGTCGCGGACGGATTCAGGAGCGCGTCGAGCGAGATCGGCTCGGAGCCGTCTCCCGCCGCATCGTCCGCGCCGAACGGGTCGACGCCGAGCGAGTTCGTGTCGCCTTCCGGTTGCTCGTCCGGCGCGAGCTCCGCGAGCAGCTCGCTCATCGGGCGCGCGATCGTGTCGATCTTGTGGTCCGGAATCGCGAAGGCCCAGCGGCCGAGCTTGCCGTTGAGTGAGGTCACCTCCGCCTGCACGACCTCGGGGTCGGGCTGATCGTCCTCGGGTTCGCTCGAGCTCTCACCCGGATCCGCTTCGTCGTCCGCGGGCGTCGGCGTCGGGCCGACGGCGACCGGCGCCTCGTACGAAGCGACCACGTGGATCCACTTCTTGCCGTCGAACGCCGCGGTGTCGGCGGTGAGGATGAGGCCGTCCTTGCAGCGGTAGACCGTGCGCGCGATGGGCTCGGCCTCGAAGTCCACGTCGGCCAGGGGGCGGACGTCGTCGAGTGCGAGGTACGAGAGCGCGGTGCCGGCGCTCGTTGCGACGCCCGCGAACTTGGGCTTGCGTCCCGCGGGCAGGTTGGCGACCTCGAACTGCGTCTCGTTCTCGGCCGAGCGCTCGAGCACGACCTCCTCGCCGTTCGCGTGCGCGACCTGAACGGATTGCACGCGTTCGCGATCGATGCGCACGATCTCGCGGTCGAGCCACTCCTTCGGATCCGACGCGAACGAGAGCGACGCGTTGCAGAGGTACACCTGGTCCTCGCCGGCGCGGCGCACGAAGACGCTCGTCGTGCGTTCGCGTTGCTTGGTGTCGCCGATGACGAGCGCGGCGAGCACGGCGCCGCTCGCGTCCTTCAGCTCGACGAGCTTGGACGACGAGTCCGGTGCGGTGGGATCGGCGACGCCGAGTTGGGCGTGGTTTTCGGGGCGCTTGGTCTTGGGCTCGTCGATCTCGAGTCGGACGAGCGAGAGGACCGCCTCCTGAACCTTCTCGAAGTCGACCGGGAAACCGCCGCGCTCGGCGAGCGTCCAACCGTCGCCGGAACGCTCGATGGTGACCGTTCCGGACGCGTCGCTCGTACGCACGACGGCGACGTCGTTGGCGCGGTTTCCGAGGTCCGCGAAGACCGGACCGCGCGCGATGGACTCCGCGCCGCTGGCGTCGGAGTCTCCGGAGCCCGAAAGGTACGCGGCGGCCAGGGCGACGGCCGTCACGACGACCAGAATCAAAACACTCTTGGATTGCATCGACGGGCCTCCGCTATTGACCGCGGCGCTGCACGCGCCAAATCCCGAGACCGATGGCGAGAATGCTGACGAGGACCGGCACGGCGAAGATGTTGATCGCCTTCAGCTTGCGGCCGAGCGCATTGATGTCCTTGTCCATGTCGTGCTGCACGTCGCGCAGCTGGCGACGCAACGTCGTGCGCGTCTCGAGCGCGTTCTCGTAGGCGGCCTGTTGCTCGGGCGAGAACAGGAACTGTGCGTTCGGATCGTTCGGATCGCGCTCTTGCCCCAGTTTCGCGATCTCCTCCTCGGCCGCCTGCATCTTGCGCTGCAGCTCTTGCTGCTTGTCGGTGAAGCGCCGGCGTGCGTCGCGCTCGATCTCGTCGACGCGGTCGAACGGCCGTGAGAACTTGCCGCGCGCGCGGATCGAGATCAGGTCCTCGCCGCCGGTCAGGTTCTCGATCGAGTGCACGAGGAGGTCGCAGTTGTCGGAGATGACGCGCGAGCCGAAGTTGAAGCCGGCGACGACGTTCTCGCGCAGCCACCACTGGTCGGCGAGCATGTCGGCGTCCGCCACCGTGATCACGTGGATCGGGCCGTTGGACGCGGCGAGGTGTTCCGCCGCGGGCGCGCCCGAGGGCGGGCCGTCGGGGAACGCGCTCGCCGTTTCGCCGCTGATGCGCGCGGCGACCGGGAGGGGCGTCTTGCCGGACACGAAGGACTCGAGCATCTCCTGCGGGTTCGGTTGGAACAGGAAGCGACCGACGTCGATCTCCATCGAGTTCTCGCTCGTTTCGACGAGCGGCGTGAACGTCGTCGTGGCCCCGGCCGTCGCGCGCAGCGAGCCGGCCGTGATCACGAGCAGGTTCTGCAGCAAGCTCGTGACGGGGTCCTCGCGGTCGAGCGCGTCATCCCCGAGCTGCACCCACGCGACGTAGTTCACGGGCACCGCGCGGCCGTCCGCTCCGCGTACCTGAATCTGGACGCCGTTGTCGTAGTCGCCGACGACCTTGTTCGGCACGACTTCGAAGCCCCATGCCTTGAAGAGCTTGTTCAGGTCGGACGCCTTCGACTTGCCGAATTGGCCCATCGGGTTCGACGGGTCGGCGTTCGACATGTCGGCGTCGCAGTTCGGATCGACGAACGCGACCAGCTTGCCGCCGCGCATCACGTACTGGTCGATCGCGTACTGCAGCGTGTCGGAGAACTCGCGCGGATGCACCAGAACGAGCGCGTCGAGGTCGGAGTCGATCTCGGCGCTCGACGTATCGAGCATCCGCACGTCGTAGAAGTTCGAGAGCTGGTCGAGGAACTTCCAGCGCGGCAGCTGCTGTTGCTGCTGCTGCGGCATCATCGGATTCGGCGGCGCCGCGCCCTCGAGCGGAAGCGACGACAGCACGCCGACGACCGCCTTCTGCGGATGGGCCAGCGAGTGCAGCAGGCGCGAGATGTCGTACTCGAGGAAGCGTTCCTTGGCCGCGAAGCTGATCCCGCCGCCGACGCGCTCGCCGAAGAACGGGATGACCTGACGATCGTCCGTCGCGTTTGTGCCGCACATCCCGAAGTACAGCGTGTCGGTCATCGTCTGGATGCCGGCGATGCCGTCGCGAACCGCGCGCTCTTCGTTTTCGGAGAACGGCTCGGGATCGATGACCTCGAGCACGATCTTGCCGTCCGAGCGCCGCACGTACTCCTCGAGCACGTCACGCACGCGGCGCTCGTAGTCGACGACCTCCTGGAACTGACGCGCCGCGCCCTTGGAGAAGTAGTAGTAGAGGTGCAGTTCCTCGTCGATGTTCGACGCGATGTTGGTCGAACCCGAGGAGAGGGTGAACAGGCTCTGCTCGGTCAGGTCGATGCGCGCGCTGCGCAGCGAGTTGTTCGCGACGACGTTGACGCTGATGAAGAGGATCGCGGCGATCACGCCGCCGACGATGCCGAAGACTTGCTTTCCCATGGAGCTAGTGCGCCTTGCGCGCGTCGAGGACCAGGGCGTTGAGGAACAGGAAGAACGCGATCATCGAGCCGAAGAAGACCAGGTCACGGCCCTCGATCAGGCCGCGCGACATGTCATCGAAGTGCGACAGGAAACTGAACGACGCGATCGTGTCGACGGCGAGCTTCGGCAGCACGGTGTCGAGCCACTCCATGACCGGCGGCAGGCCCGTGAGCAGAAACGAGAGGCAGAGGACGACGCTCAGGACGAACGCGATCACCTGGTTCTTCGTGAGGCCCGAGGTCGCCGAGCCGATGGCGAGGAACCCGCCCGCCATGAAGAAGCTGCCGAGGTACCCGGCGATGATCGTGCCGTTGTCCGGGTCGCCCAGGTAGTTGACCGTGATCCACGTGGGGATCGTTCCGAGCAGCGCGATGCCCGTGAACGCCCACGTGGCGAGGAACTTGCCGAGGATCGCCTGGGGCAGCGTGACCGGCAGCGTCATCAGCAGCTCGATCGTTCCGGAGCGCCGCTCCTCCGCCCAGAGGCGCATCGACAGCGCGGGCACGAGGAACAGATAGAGCCACGGATGCCAGCGGAAGAACGCCTGCATGTCCGCCTGGCGATTCTCGTAGAGGCCGCCCAGGTCGAACGTGAAGAAGCCCGACAGGAGCAGGAAGATGACGATGAAGACGTACGCGACGGGCGTCGCGAAGTAGCCCGCGAACTCGCGCTTCATGATCGTGATCGTGTGCTTCACGCGTCGCCTCCGACAGTTGCCGGCGCGGAGTTCTGTGCCGCGCCGTTCGTTTCCGCGTCTCCCGTCGTCACCGAGCGGAAGACCCAGTCCATGCGGTTCTTCGTGACGTCGGCCGGCGCCTTCGCTTCGAACGCTTCGGGCGTGCCGTCGAACACGATGCGCCCCTTGTTGATGATGATCGCGCGCGTGCAGAGCGCCTCGACCTCTTCGAGGATGTGCGTCGAGAGGAGGATCGCCTTCTCTTTCGACATGTCGCGGATGAGCGCGCGCACCTCGTGCTTCTGGTTCGGATCGAGCCCATCGGTGGGTTCGTCCATGATCAGGACCGGCGGGTCGTGGAGGATCGCCTGCGCCAGGCCGACGCGTCGCTTGTAGCCCTTCGACAGCGTCTCGATCGGCTGGTGCAGCACGCCTTCGAGGCGCGCCTTCGACACCGCGTCGGCGATGCGGCGCGCGCGCTCGCTGCCCGAGAACCCGCGGATGTCCGCGATGAAGCGCAGGAACGCTTCCGCGGTCATGTCGGGGTAGGCGGGCGCGCCCTCGGGCAGGTAGCCGAGGACGGACTTGGCCGCGACCGGGTCGCTCGCCACGTCGTGGCCGCACACGTGCACGGTCCCCGCGGAGGGCGACAGGAAGCCGGTCACCATCTTCATCGTCGTCGACTTGCCGGCGCCGTTCGGGCCGAGGAAGCCGAGCACCTCACCTCGATGCACGTCGAAGCTGACGCCGTCGACCGCGCGCAGGGGACCGAAGTGTTTCTCCAGGCCCCGGATCTCGATCATCGCTGCCATGGTTTCGGTTCTTTTCAGCGAAAGGGATTGAGTGACGAACGGAGCGCGCAGGTGCGCGTCCAATGCGGAAGCTGTCCGGACGGGCTCGCTGCTGCGCGTCTCGCGTCCCGCCGGAGCCGCGTGTGTTTCGCGGGGCGGGAGAGCGTGGCGCGTACGCTCGTCCGTCCCGGCGAGGGGCGGCGGCGAACGGGCGACGTCGGGAGTGGGAGGATTAAACGGCGGGGGACTCGGAGGGCAAGAGTGCGGGGGTTTCCGGGCAGTCTCCGTACAAGATCCGAGCGCCGTAGCGACCACGCGGGTCGCGCTCACGCCCGAGGGGCGTGCCCTACGCGAGCGGGTTGGCGGGTGTTGGCGCGCCGATCGGTTTTCGAGCGGGACGCCGCACCGCGTCAGATCCCCATGATGTGGTAGCCGGCATCGACATAGATCGTCGAGCCCGTGATCCCGCGGCTCATCTCGCTCGCGAGGAACGCGCAAACGTCGCCGACCTCGTCCGCGTCGATGTTGCGGCGCAGCGGCGAGCGCTCGGCGATCTGGTCCAGGATCGAGTTGAAGCCTTCGATGCCCGACGCCGAGAGCGTGCGGATCGGCCCCGACGAAATCGCATTCACGCGGATGCCGCGCGGGCCCAGGTCGTGGGCGAGGTAGCGCACGCTGGCCTCGAGCGCGGCCTTCGCGACGCCCATGACGTTGTACTTCGGGATGACGCGCACGGACCCGATGTAGGTCAGCGTGATGATCGACCCCTTGCGGTCCTCCATCAGCGGCATCGCGCGCCGCGCTACCGCGGGCAGCGAGTAGGCCGACACCTCGTGCGCGAGTTGGTATCCCTCACGCGACGTGTCGAGGTAGGTGCCCTTGAGCTCCTCGCGCTTTGCGAAGGCGACGCCGTGCACGAAGCAGTCGAGCCCGCCGAACGCGTTGCCGACGCCGTCCACGAGCGCGTCGATCTCGTCGGGCTTCGTGACGTCGCAGGGCAGCACCGTCTCGACCTCGAGCTCCTCCGCGAGTTGCCGCACGCCCGCTTCGAGTCGATCGCCCGCGTAGGTCATGGCGAGCTCCATGCCCTCGCGGCGCAGCGCCTTCGCGCACCCCCAAGCCACGGAGCGCTTGTTGGCGACGCCGAGGATCAGACCCTTCTTACCGCTGAGAAATCCACCCACTTCGGTGCCTCCGCTGTGTTCGTTCGGGAGCGACAGCGCGCGGGTCGAACGATGTGCCGACCCGCGCCGCGACCGCGCGTGCGGGCGGATCGTATCGCCGTGAACCGGCGGAACAACGCTCTCGCCGCACGGGCGCACACCGAAGTCGCGCGAAAGGATGCAACGCCAACGCGTCTGGGTCCCTAGTACCGGGCGAGTGCTTCGGGGGTCGACGCGAGGTTCAGGACCGCAGATGCGGGTTCGAACAGATTGCACTTTTATCGATTCGAAGCCCCCGAAATGGGCACCCTCGTTAAGCTCGTCGCTTCGCTTCGAGCCGGGGGCGGCGCGGGCGTTGACCCCGTCGTTCCGGCCTTTATCCGCGTCCCAGCAGCGGGAGATCACCCCCCCTTGAAAGATCTCTGCGCCGAATCGGGGTCGTCCGCGACCCGGTGCACACCGAACGCGTCCTCCACTCCGCCGACCGCACCCGCGGCGACGGGGCACGTGGGAGGTTCGCCGGTCGGGGCGGCAGCAGGCGCGGTGGGGGAGGCGTCCCTGCTCGACGGCTCGGCGCGCGAGGTCCTGGCCCGAATCGTCCCCGGAGATCCGCTCGACGTGCGCCGGTTCGCCGGTCGGCGCCTGCGCGAGCGCGCTCTCTTCCTCGACCTCGAGCGTGTGTCGCTGCGCGCCTTCGCGCAGGTCGCGCGGGACGCCGCGTCCGCGACGCGGGGTTCGGGTGGCGCCGGCTTCGTCGAGCGTTCCGTCGACCGCGCCATCGATTCGCTGCTCGACGAAGACCTCGATCCGTTCTCGTGCTCGGATTCCGAAGACTCGTTCGACGAGCCCTCGGTCGTTGCGCATGAGCTCGCACGCCCGCTCGGACTCGATCCGCGCGACGTGCGTGATGCGTGCGTTCGCTTCCATGCGCTACCGCAAGCGGTGCGGCGCGCGTTCTTCCTCATCGTCGTCGACGGGCAACCCGTCGCGGCGAACACGCCCTCGGAGCGACGGATTGCGCTCGACGCCTGCCGCGCCCTGCGCACGCTCCTTCCGTCCGACTCACCTCCCCCCTCCGTGACGTCGTGAATTCATTCCATCCCTCCGACCGCGAGCCGGTCGCCCCCATCGTCCACGGGACGATTCGCACCGCCAACGAAGCGTTGGAGCTCGCCGAGCGCGAGCTCGAGCGCCTGCAGCGCCGATCGATCGCGTCGCTCCTGCGTCAGGCCGCGGCGCTCGTCGCGCCGCGCGCGCGTGGCGCCGGGATCCACGGTGCGTTCCCGTTGCCCCGTGGCGCCGAGCGGCCCTGGCGCCGCGCCGCGCGCGCGGAGCTGCGCAGCTTGGTCGCCACCGGCCCGGGGACTCCGTCGTTGCCGCTCGGGGCGACCGTCCTCGCGCGCCTGCTCGACCGTCGGCTCGAGCGCTGGCCCTCGGTCTCGCGTATCGCGCAAGCGGCGCGACGCGTCGAGGACAGCGAGTTCGCGCGCATTTGCCTCGGGACGGCGTGGCTGCTGGACGGGCAGCTGCGGTCCGCCGACGCGATGTTCCGCTCGCTCCTGCGTCGGCCGGAGGTGTTGCGCCATCGCTGGCGCGTGCTCCAGGGGCTGGCGTTGACCCATCTCGCGGCCGGTCGTGACGAACTCGCGCTCGGCGCGATCGAGTCGTGCGCCGAGGATCCCGAGTGTGGCATCACGGCGGTCGTCGAGGCCCTGGGGCTGACGCTCGTCATCGGTGACCCCGCGCGCGCACGCCGCGCCGCGGCACGGCTCGACATGCTCGTCGACCCGTATGCTCCCGCGTTCGTCGCCGCGCTCGCGCGCATTCGCGCGCGCGTCCAGCGCTTCGATGGTGGGAGGACGCTGCGCTTCCTCGCGCGCCATCCGAAGACGGCGATCGTGCGCAACGAGCTCGCGCGCGAACTGCGTTCGCCCGCGGGATGCGTCGCACGCGCGATGATGTAGCTGTACCGAATCTCGCGACGGCGGCCGGCCCAAAGGAGGAGGATTGAGCGCCAGGCACGACGTTCTCGACACGTTGCTTCCCGACGCCAGCGTCGCCGAGCGTGCCGACGCGCGCCGGCTCGTGATGTACCTGCGCCTGCTGCGTGACGCGGCGCGGGGGCAGGGCGCGGCACGCGCGGAGCTGGACGTGCGGCGCGCCGCGGACGAGTGTCGACGGGCGGAACGCGCGGAGGACCTGCGCGCACTCGGGACCGTGTTCGACGCGTACGTTCGCGCGGCGCTGCCGCCGGATTCGTTCGCCGCGGCGAGCGCCGTCGCGACGCGGCAAACGCTCGACGAAGCGTGGCTGCGCATCGCGACGGTGCGTGCGCGCGAGACGACGCGGTCGGCGAGGCTGCCGCGCTTTCCTGACCCGGACGAGAGCGCGGTCGACGTGGCGGCGCGCGCGCTCGGGAGCGCGCGTGCGACGGGGCTGTTCGCCGGACGGGTCGAGGTCTGGGAGGCGCGCCTCGCGCGCGCGCGTGACGGGCTCACGGCCGGCGAACGTCGCTTCGAGCGCATTCGCTCCCGCGCACACCGCGCGGGGCACGTCGCGCTGGAGGCGGCCGGCGTTCAGGGGCTCTGCGAACAACACCTCGATCGCTTCGATCCGGAGGGCGCGGCGGAACTCCTGGCGCGCAATCCGCTGCTTCCGGCGACGTTTCCGCGCCTCGCGTGGCTGGCCGCTTGGTGCCGGTTGCTCGTGGGCGGCGACGCCGACGAGGCGCTCGGCTTCGTGCGCGGACTCGAGCCCGCTTGGGCGCACCTCCCGCCGTCGCTCGCCGAGCTGCGCGAGCGCAGGCCGGAGTGGGCCGCGCTCTTGCCCGGGGCCACCGCCCCGGTTCGCGCGCACACCCTCGTCGAGGACGATGCGAGCTTCGCGTCGCCGCGCCGTTTGCGCGCCGCGTGGGGGGCGTCGGTGGTCGCGGTCTTCGCGATCGAACGCGCTGGATCGGTTCGTTGCGTGGAGTGGGACGCGGCGCATTCGATCGCGCCGCGAGCGCGGACGGAGCGCGATGCGCGGTCCGCTGCGTGGTCGCGCGTCGGCGAGCCCGAGTCCGCGATGTGCTCCGGCGGAGACGAGCGCATCGAGCATGGATCGGCCACCGCGTTCGCGCCGCCGATGTCCCGCACGGTCGCACGGATTCCGCTTCGCGCGGGCGAGTCGGAAGGCGCGATCGGGTGGCTGCACATCGAGAGCGCGCATCACCTGCTGCCGTGCGCCGCGCGCCGCGCGCGCGCCGCGCGGTATTGGGCGGATCGACTCGGCGCGCGCGCGAGCGATGCGGCGGACGAGCGCGCGCGCGTCCGCGCCGTGCCCGTGCGCAACGAGTCGAACGAGCGGAACGCGTTCGTCGAGCGCCTCCTCGCTCGGCTCCCCATGCGGCTCACGCGCCGTCGCGCGGTCGTCGTCTCGTTGCCGTTCGAAGCGGACGTCGACCGGATGCGCGAGCCGCGTCGCGGCGCGCGCGGCGTACTGCCGACGCGCTTCGTCGCCGGGAGTTCCGGCGGCGGGTTCGCGACGCTCGAGCCTAGGCTCGGCGGCGGCGTTCGACGCGCGCTGCGTTCCGCGGGCGATGGAGTCGTCCGCTTCTCCCGTCACTCGTCGCTCGCCGTGTTTCCGCCGGCGGGCTCCGGCGTCGCGGTCCCGTTCGTTCTGCTCGGCCGCGCGCACGGACTGCTCGTCGTCGAGTCGACCCGTTGCGGTGACTTCGTTCCCGGCGATGCCGACAGGCTGCGTGCATTCGTCGCGCGCGAGGCCGCCGGTCTCCGCGCCGCGCAGTTCCGCCAGTGGCACGAGGAGCAGTGGGGCGCGCGGGTCGTTTTCGACCCTGCGGCGCTCGCGCGTGGGGAGTCGTTCCTCGCGGATCTCGAGCGCGCGCGTGCGTCGGGTGCGCTCCGGATCGTCGGTCCGTCCGGCGCCGGCAAGCGCACGCTCCAGCGCTGGGTGAGCTTCGAGCGTGGGGGCGACGCTCGCGCGTCGATTCACGTCGGAGGCGACGCGCTCGAGCGCGCGGGGGCCCGGGACGCGGCGCTCGCGGTGGCACCCCTCGCCGATCGGCGCGACGAGATCCCGGCGCTGGCCGAGGTCCTCGCCGAGCGCTCCGCACACGCGCTCGATTGCGCCCCCGTGTGCTGGGACGACGACGTCCGCGCACTCCTCTTTCGGCAGCCGTGGCCGGGCAACGTCCGCGAGCTCGGGGCGTGGGTGACGGCGCTCACGCGCCGTGACCCGGGGGCGACGGTGGGGGCGGAGGACGTGCGCGCCTTCGATCCGCGGATCGCTTGGGTCGAGCGGCTCGAGTCGCGGCCGGCCAGGACGCTCGACGTCCACGCCGCGCTCGCCGTCACGGCGTCCGCGGGCGGCGCGTGGAACAAGCGCCGCGCCGCGCGCTATCTCGGGTGGGACCGCGGTACGCTGTCGGCGGTTCTGGCGCGCGAGTTTCCTGCGGAAGGACGCCCCTGAGACAGAAGTGGGAGGCGTCAGCCTTGTCCGCTGACGCCTCCCGTGTCCATCTCCCTACGCGGAGATTTCGATCGCCGCCCGTGGCCCCCCCGGGCGCGAGCGACCAATCGAAGAGCTGGATCGGCTCCGCGGCTTAGAACGGCCATGAACGCCCATCGCATCACTCCAAAACGCGCGCGCGCGCGAATCCGCGCCGCCGATTCCCGCGTGTGGGATTCGACGCGCGCGAGCGCAGAAGCGCGATGAGCCGCTTCGTCTTCCCCGCGGCGTGGGCCGTGATCGTCGGCGCGCTCGGCGCCGGATCCGCGCTCGGCACCCTGCCGGAGCACCGCACGGCCTGGCTCGTCGCGCTCTTGACCGCGGGCGCCGCGTGGGTCCTCGCCTTGCGCGCGGCGCGCGCCATCCCCGACTCGAAGCGTTGGGAGGCGTTCGTGATCGGCGGCGCGATCGTACTGCGCCTCGTCCTTTGGCTCGGCGATCCCGCGACGTCGGACGACATCCATCGCTACGTCTGGGAGGGAGGGCTCGTCGCGGAGGGCGTCAGCCCCTACGCGCACGCGCCGGACTCCGACGAGTTGGCGGACTACCGCACGCGCTGGGCGAACGTGTACGCCGAGATGAACAATCGGAGCGTGTCGGCCGCTTATCCGCCCCTGGCGCAGGCGGCCTTCGCGGTCGTGGTCGCCGGTGCGTCGGACGCGAGCGCGGCGCGCGCGCTGCGCGGTTTCTTCGCGCTGTGCGACGTTGCCGTCGGCGTCGTGCTCGTCGCCTGCCTTCGCCGCACGGGACGCGGATCCGCGCGCGCGGTGGTGTGGGCGTGGTCGCCGCTCGTCGCGCTCGAGTACGCGGGAGCGGGGCACTTCGACGCACTCGGTGTGCTGCTGCTCGTGGCCGCGATCTGGTCGTTCCTGCGCGCGGACGCCTCGTCGTCGCCCGGTGGGCGCGCGGGTTTTGTTCTGCTCGGCGCGGGCATGGGGGTCAAGCTCCTCCCGGCGCTGCTCGTGCCGTTCGCGTGGCGAGCGACGGCTGCGCGCGGCGACGTCTCGATGCGACGCGCGGCGTTGGTCGGTTCGGCGTGGGTCGCGACGGCGCTCGGCGCGCTTCTCTGCGCGCTGCTCCTGCTCGAAGGCGGCTGGACGGGAATCGCGCGCGGCGTGTCGGCCTATGCGCTGCGTTGGGAGTCGTTCAACCTCGGCTTCCGCCTGTTCGATACGCCGATCTCGGCGGTGCTCGAACGCGGCGGGGGAGTCTTCGATGCGCGGCGTGTCGCGCGCGGCGTCGCCTTCGCGCTCTGGGTCGCGACCGGTGTGTATGCGTGGCGGCGCGCGTCCGCCGGTCGCACGGCCGAGAGCCTGTTCGCCGCCGCGTTCTGGATGATCGCGGCGTTCCTCGTGCTGACGCCCACGCTGCACCCGTGGTACCTGACGTGGCTCGTTCCGTTCCTCGCGTTTTGTCCGTCGCGCGCCTGGACGTACGTGCTGGTCGTCGCTCCACTGCTCTACTGGCCGCTGACCGAGTGGCGCGCGCACGGCGTTTGGGTCGAGCCCCGATGGTTGTGGCCGGTCGTCACGCTGCCGTTCGTGGCGCTCGCCCTGCGCGATCGCTTGCGCTCGCGTTCGGACTCGCCCCGGCCTGCGTCCCCGTGAATCTGGCCGACTTCCACTACGACCTGCCGCCCGAGCGGATCGCCCAGCGTCCGCCCGCCGTGCGCACCGACGCGCGCCTTCTCGTTCACGACATCGGAGCGGATCGGAGCGAGCACCGCGGCGTGTCCGATCTGCCGGACGACCTGCGCGCGGACGATCTCGTCGTCTTCAACGACACGCGCGTCCTGTCGACGCGCTTCTTCGGCCGGCGGGCGAGCGGTGGTCGCGTCGAGCTCTTGCTGCTCGAAGCGCACGCGACCGATGCGGCGATCTGGACCGCGCTCGCGCATCCGGCGCGCAAGCTCAAACCGGGCGAGGAGATCGCGCTCGAAGGAGGAGCGCTCTCCGTCCGCATGCTCGAGCGTCCGATGGAGGCCGACGGTCGACCGGCGAAGACGTGGCTCGTCGAGCTCCGCGTGCCTGACGGATCCGACGTTCGCACGGCGCTCGAGACCCACGGACACATGCCGTTGCCGCCGTACATCGAGCGCTCGCGCGACGACGAGGAACTCGACGCCCTCGACCGCGAGCGCTACCAAACCGTCTTCGCCGCGCAGCCCGGCGCCGTCGCGGCTCCCACGGCGGGCCTGCACTTCACGCGTGAGCTGCTGGAACGGATCGACGCGACCGGCGCGCGGCGCGCGACCGTGACGCTGCACGTCGGACACGGCACGTTCGCGCCGCTCGAGGGACCGGGCGTGGAAGGGCACACGATGCACGCCGAGCGCTACGTGTTGACACCCGAGGTCGCCGAGGCCGTGCGCGCGACGCGGCAGCGCGGTGGACGCGTCGTCGCGATCGGAACGACGAGCGTGCGTGTGCTCGAAGCCTGCGCGATCCCGGGGGCGGGCGAGGTGCGCGCGCAGTCGGGCGCGACGCGCTTGTTCCTCTATCCGGGCAAGCCCTTCCACGTCGTCGACGCGATGTTCACGAACTTCCACCTGCCGGCATCGAGTCTGCTTCTGCTCGTGTCCGCGTTCGCGGGCCGCGAGCGCATCCTCCGTCTCTACGCCGAGGCGATTCGCGAGCGCTACCGCTTCTTCAGCTACGGTGACGCGATGCTGCTCTCGAATCGCCCGCGCGGATGACTCAGCGTTCGCCGTCGAGGAGCAGTTCGCGCAGCGTGCGCGCGGCGCCTCCCGGATCGGTCGCCGCGAGGATCGCCGACGACACCGCGGCGCGTCGAATCGGAACGAGCTCGGCCACGTTCGTCGCGTCGATCCCGCCGATCGGGAACAGCGGCAGGTTCGTGCCCGACGCCGCGATCCACGCCGCTTCGGAGCCGAGTCCCCGCGTGTAGCCCTTCGTCGGCGTCGCGTGGATCGGTCCGAAGCCCACGGTGTCGATCGCGTCGTCGGCTTCGGAGCGCGCGACGTCTGCGGCGCCGTGGGTCGATACTCCGATCAGGAGCTCTTCACCGACGACGCGTCGCGCGACTTCGGCGGGGCAGTCGTCCGCGCCCACGTGCACTCCGTGCACGCCCCGCCGCGCGTAGCATTTGGCCACGTCGACGCGATCGTTGACGAAGACGAGCACGTCGCCGGACACGACGTCGAGCACGCGCTCGGTCCAGACCGCGACGTCGCGCGCCGGCGCGTTCCACGCGGGGTCGTCGGGGTGCTTGATCCGGACCTGGACGATGTCGACGTGCGGAAGCGCGGCTTCGAGGATCTCGAGCGGATCGCCGTCCCCGCAAACGGACGGCGTGAAGAGCAACGCGAGGTGGGCGTCGCGCAGGCGGTCCCGGAGCTCGTTGCGCGTGGACATGTCGGCTAGCCCGGGTTCTTCATGAGGCATTGCCGAGATCGACGCAGATGCGCGCCAGATCAGCGCTTCGCGACCGAAGCGCGTGCAGGCGACCTGGACGGGTCGTCGAACCCGGTGAGGGAGGGAAGTGCTGAGATGGCGCGTAGCTGCGTCGAGCTCGGTGAAGGCTCATGAATGATCCGGGCTAGCACTCGTCCGGGCCGCAACACACGCCCGGCGCGACGTCGTCGCGGAGCACGCCGCGCTTCGTTTCGTCCGGGGTGCGCAGGCTCGTGCCGACGCACGCGAACGGTGCGGCGTCCTCCGCGAGGACCGGCGTCAGCGGCGAGATCGGAGTGAGCGTGCCCGCGTAGGGGGGACGGCCGAGTAGCTCGAAGGTCTTGCGACACACGGCCGTTCGCCGTCCTCGCTCGAACACGTGACCGTCGTCGTCCTCGACGCGTAGCCAGGGGCCGTTGTAGAGGACCGCTTCGTTGTGATCGAAGCAGGGCCCGGTCTTGCCCTTGTGCGCGGTGACCGTGATCGAACGGAACTCGATGCCGGCGACGATCGCCCAGGGCTCGCTCTGGTACTCGACGATCTCGACGCCGTGGAGGCCCGCGTCCGCGAACGCATCGAGGAAGCGGTCCTCGCGCATCGCGCCCGAGATGCACCCCGACCAGAGTTCGGGGTCGGACCGCAACGCCTCGGGCACGTCTTCGTCGCTGACGATGTCGGAGATCGCGCAGCGACCGCCGCGGACGAGGACGCGCTCGATCTCGCGGAAGAGCCGCGGCTTGTCCTCACCGTCCACGAGATTGAGCACGCAGTTCGACAGGACGGCGTCGATCGACGCGTCCGGGACCATCGGCTCCTCCCGGCGCATGCGCGCGACCTCGGCTTCGAGCCGCGCGTGATCCTCGAGCGTCGCGACCGGATGCTTTGCCAACCACTCGGCGAGGGCGTCGAGGTCGAGCGCGAGGTCCTGGATGTGCCCGTGGCGGAAGGAGACGTTGTGCCACGAAATCCGGTCGCCCACGTCCCGCTGCCACTTGCGCGCGAGCGCGAGCATGTCCTCCGTTGCGTCGACGCCGATGACCCGTCCCTCGGGCCCGACGATCTGACTCGCCATGTAGCAGATCTTCCCGCCGCCGGAACCGAGGTCGAGCACGGTCTCGCCCTCGCGCACGAAACGACTCGGGTCGCCGCATCCGTAGTCGCGCTCGATGATCTCGTCCGGCAACGCCTCGAGCAGCGAGGCGTCGTAGTCGACGGGGCAGCAGAGTTCCGGCACGCGTTCTCGCGCGCCGACGGCGTAGCGCGAACGGACGGCGTCGAGCGTGGAGGAGGCGGAGGACGACGACGACGGTCGGGGCGAGGAGTCGGAGGGCATGGTGCGGAGCTTACGGAGGAGCCAACCGATTGCGACGGGAGCGCCCTTCGCGGTCTGCTCCGGTTGGGGCGGACCGACACGAAACGAAAAAAGCCAGAGCCCGGGAAGCCCGGGCTCTGGCTGAATGGATCCCGAAGAACCCAATCCAAAGGAAACGCTCCCGCCGTGCCAGCGGGAACCTTGGGAGGTTACCGGCGTCTCGCCGGCGCGATCAAGCGGACTCCTTGCCGCGCTGATCCTTGCGCGGGCGCCCACCCTTCGGGCGACGCTCTTTCAACGAGTCGTGGAAGCTGGACCAGTCGGACTCGGAGAAGAGGCGAACCTGCGCGCCGCATTCGACGCAGTAGGAGTGTTCCATGCTCTGCAGGTAGGAGACGTAGGTCTCGCACTGCGGGCAGTATTTGCGGTCGTTGTAGAAGTCGCTTTCCATGTTCATTCCCCCGTGTGGTCTCGTGGAGGCAGAGTTCGCAAGCGGCCTGCCAAGTGCGGATGAAGGGGGGTTGGGATTGTCTAAACCCTGCGCGTGGAAGAGTTTGGGGCCGGAGGGAGGGGGATGTCTCGCGGCCGTCGACCCGGGTGGGCGCGTCCAAGTTTCTGAACGCGCGCGGGAGCGTCGGGTTGGCCGATGTCGCGCTTTTCATCGCGACGCCGGTCGTCCCGGTCTGCCTGCTCCTGCGTCGGGTGGCGACGGCCGAAGACGCAAGGCCTTGGGACGGAAGGGCTTCCGCTTCAACCGCGAATCCGCGCAACGTGTCCGCCGGGGGCCATGTCCAGGAAATCGGACGCGCGCGATGCGCGTCGCGTTTCCTGAACGCTGCCGTCGCGTGCGAACGTTTTTCCGGTCAGCGGCCGCGTGGACGCTCGAGGCTCGTTCGCATGTCGTCCGCCGCCGCGGTGTCGGTCTCTCGCCCCAGGCCACGGTCGAGCGTGGCGCGGACCCCCTCGTCGTCGAGGTGTCCTTCCACGAGCGCCCAGAACGCCGCGGCGCGCACCCCGGGCGCCGCGTCGTCGGCGAGGGCGCCGGTGAGCGCCGCGCGACCGCGATCGCTCGGGCGATTCCCGAGGACGATCGCCGCGTTGCGCGCGAGCCCGTCGCGCTTCGGGCGTTGCAATGGCGAGCCGACGAGCTCTTCGGCCCACTGCGCCGTCGGAAGCGTCAGCCAGTCGATCAGGCTGCGGCGTTCGACGGCGGCGTGCGTTCCATAGCGCTCGGAGACGTCCGTTGCGTGGCGACCGAACGGGCAGACCTCGGAGCAGATGTCGCAGCCGAAGGCCCAATCGCCGAGCAGCGGACGCAGCGCGTGGGGGATCGTCCCGCGATTCTCGATCGTGTGGTAGCTGATGCAGCGGTTCGCGTCCAAGACGCCGGGTGCGGGCAGCGCGTCCGTCGGGCACGCATCGAGGCAGGCCGTGCACGTGCCGCAGGTTCCGATCGGGTCGTCGCCGTTCGCGGAGATCGGCGGGACCGGCGCGCGTCGGCCGGTCGCGATCGAGGGCGCGACCGGGATGTCGAGCTCGACGTCGAGCAGCAGTTCCCCGAGGAAGAACCAAGGACCGAGCTTCGGGTGGAGCAGGTTCGCCGATTTCGACGAGAAGCCGAGGCCCGCCTCGGCCGCGTGCGA
>JAJDEV010000182.1 GCA_029259605.1 Planctomycetota bacterium
TTCCCGTCCCTGAGAGATCCACCGGAGGAGAGAAAAACGCTCGGAACCCCCATGCGCGATTCGACCCCCGACCCCCCCCGGTCCGTTCGGATCCGAGGGACGTCAGCGGCTCCCCGTCCCCGGGACCTCACCGGACGAGAGGAACACGCTCGGAACTTCCCTCCGCGATTCGACCCCCGGCCCCCCCCCGGTCCGTTCGAATCCGAGGAACGTCAGCAGCTCCCCAGCCTCTCCGCGCCCTGCTACCGCAGCGCCCGCTGCTCCGCGTCGGCGAGCACACCGCGCAGCTCGGCGACGAGGCCCGGATTCGGTGCGGTCTGCGGGTCGATCGGTAGGAGCTCGTCCGGATCGTTCGTCAGGTCGAACAGGCGTTCGGTGAGCACCTGCGCGACGGAGAGGTCGCTCTGGAGCTTCCAACCCGAGTGTGAGATCACCGCCTGGCGGAAGGCGCCGACGCTCGGGCGGCCGCCGACGTAGACGTAGCGGTGGGGGGAGGGCGCGTCCGGGTTCATGAGGAGCGGGACGAGCGAGCGGCCGTCGAGGGCGGACGGGTCGCCGGTGTGGAACAGCTGCATCACGGTCGGAAGGATGTCCGCCACGTGGACGAGCGCGTCGCTCGACGTGCCGGGCAGGATCCGGGGGCCGCGCCAGATCATGGGGACGCGCACGCCGCCCTCGTACGTGGTTGCCTTGAGCTTGCCGGCGGGCTGCGCGGGCGCGCGCGCGCGGTTGTCCGTGCCGTTGTCGCCGAAGAAGAAGACCCACGCGTTCTCGGGGATCGAGCGGAGGACCTTGCCGATCGCGCGGTCCATGTCGCGCACCATCGCCTCGAACTTGTCGCGATCGGTCGCGCCCGGCGGCTCGAGCCCCTGGCTCGTCGGCCAGTAGAACGGCTTGTGCGGCGTGTTGAACGAGACGACGGCGGCGCGCGGATCCGTACCGCGCGGCTCCTGGTTCCACGCTTGGAAGGCGTCGACGATCGCGTCCGTGTTGTGGCGCGTCGAAAGCGACTCGATGCCGTCGTCGATCGTCGGCCAGAGCGTGTAGTTCCCGAGCGTTCCCGTCGGCATCCCCAGCGCTTCCAGCGACGCGGTCACGCAGGCGGTGCGGATCCCGTCGGTGTTCCAGGCGCGCGCCGTCTCGAAGCCCCACAGGTGCGGGGCGGCGCGGTACGAGGCGACCGGGGACTGGCCGAGGTGCCACTTGCCGAAGAAGGCGGTTTCGAAGCCGGCCGCGTCGAGGATGTTCCCGAGGTTCTGGACGCCGAAGTCCGTGTTCGTGCCGAGCGTGCACGTGTTCTCGTAGAAGCGGTTCGACCACATCCCGGTGAGGAACGAGTCGCGCGACGGCGTGCAGACGATGTTCGCGTAGGTCCGCGTGAAGCAGATCCCCGTGGCCGCGAGCCGGTCGAGGTTCGGCGTGTCGATGTGCTCGAGGTCGTAGGACCCGAAGTCGTCCGCGATGAGGAAGACGACGTCGGGTGGCCGTTGGATGGCGCAGGCGAGCAAGGCGAGAACAAGCATGGCAAGACGCTCGAAAACGGGGACCCAGGCGGACGCGGAACGGGATGTCGACTCGAGCGAAAGTAGCACCGCCCGGGGTTCTTGGGGTGCTCCTGTTTTCCCAGATTCCGCGCGGTTCCCGCGCGACTTCGTAACTTGTTCGCCTGCGGGCACGTGTGGCGCGCGAGAAGCGGCCCGGTGACCTGCTACCGTAGACCCAGGCGAGGACGTTTGAGCGACGGCGAAGGAGCAGCACCGAAGGCGCGACGATGGCGGCGCGTCCGACGTGGGATCGGTTGGGGTGGCGTCCTGGTGGTCGTGCTCGTGGCGGCCGCCTACCTGGCGCGCGAGCGCGTGCTCACGCCGCTCGTCCTGCGCGCCGCCCGTTCGTGGGTCCGCACGGAGCTCGGCGGCGAGCTCGACTTCACGCGCCTGGCCGGGGACTGGTGGTCGGGGATCGAGGTGGAGGGCGTGTCGCTGCGCGCCACGCGCGGGCCGGTGCGGCGTGTGGACGACGCGACGCTGCGCGCGACCTATTCCCTGCCGGCGCTCCTGCGCGGTGAGGTCGACTGGTTGCGCGACGTGCGGCTCGAAGCGACCGGCATCGAGCTCGAGCTCGAGCCGCCGCGCGACGAAACCGAGGAGGACGGGACGAGCGCGTCGTCGCCTGCGCTCACGCTGCGCACGCTCGACGTCGCGCTCGACGACCTCACCCTGCGCCGTCCGGGAGCCGAGTCCTTCGAGGAGCTCCTGTTCGACCGCGTGCGCGCGACCGGCGCGCTCGAAGGCACGCGGGTCGTGGCCGAGTCGCTCGACGTGAAGGCGGGCGCGAACTCGCTCGAGCTGCGCGACTTCCGCGTCGATTGGGGCGCCGGCGCGCTCGCCGAAGTGCTGCGCGCAGCGACAGGCAAGCTCGCGCTCGACATCTCCGACGCGGCCGCGATCGACCCGTCGGGCGACCTCCCGCACGAGCTCGTGATCCGCCTCGCGGGCGACGTGGCGAACGGGACCGCGGAGCTGACCGGGAGCGTCGAGACCGAGGGCGGGACGTTCGTCGTCGAGCGCGGCAAGTTCCGGCTCGGCGACGGTGACGACGCCTTCGCGGACGCGACGCTCGACGTGTCGTCGACGGTCGCGTGCAAGGATCTCGCGCCGTTCGGGCGGCTGTTCGGTCAGGAACTCACGGGCGCGCTCCAGGGGCGCCTCGACGTGAGCGGTCCGGTGCGCACGCCGTCGGGGGTGCTCGAGGGGCGCGCGCGCGGCTTCGCGGCGGGCGGAGTGCGGCTCGACGTCGCCGACGTCCGGCTGCGTTCGAATCGCGAGCGCGTCGACATCGAGCGCTTCGAGGCGCTCGGCAGCGACGGGCTGCGCGCCAAGGTGCTCGGCGCTGTCGAACTCGATCCGATCGTCTTTCGTGGCGTCGCGCTCGAGCTCACGCTCACCGACCTGTCCGCGTTCGTTCCCGATGCGCCGACGTTCGACACGCTGCAGGCGCAGCTGACGCTCGACGGTCCGCTCGACTCGCTGCGCGGGACGTTCGAGGCCGACGCCACGCAGGTCGTCGCGTCGGGCGTGGAGGTGCGTGAGTTGCGGACACGCGGCAGCTTCGAAGGTTCGACGTACGACATCGAGGAACTGTCGGTGGCGAGCGAGTACGGCGACGCGCGCGCGCGCGTCCGCGTGGCGCCGGCCGATGTCGCCGGCCGCTACGTGATCGAACTTGCGGAGTGGTCGAGCGAGACGTCCGGCGTGCGCTGCACGCTCGCCGAGCCGAACACGTTCACCGTCGGTCCGCGCTTCGCCGATGTCACCGATCTGGCGCTCGCGACCGACGGCGGGCAGGCGCTGCTCTCGCTCGCGTTCGAGGGCGATGCGGGCCGCGTCGCGCTGCACACGACCGACTTCGACACGGACCCGCTCGCGGGTTCGTGGCTGGCCTCGGGCGCGAGCATCGGACGCCTCACGGGCCGCGTCGACGGCACGTTCTCGATCGCGGGCGATGCGACCGAGACCGCGCTCGCGCTCGAGATCGCGACGACCGGGGCGCGCCTCGCAGCGGACCGGCCGGCGTGGAGCCTCAATGTGGAGGGCACCGTGGCGGACGGTCGCGTCGTGTTCCCGCGCTTCGCAGCGTCGATCGACGAGGGCATCGCCATCCGCGCGCGCTTCGACGCTCCGTACGATCCGCTGCAGCCGCGCGTCTTGCCCGACGGCGACCTGACGCTCGACGTGAACGTCGAGGGCGTCGACGCGTCGGTGCTCAACCAGTTCTTCGGCACGCTGCCGGCGGTGACCGGCGTGGCGTCGGCGCACGCCGAAGTGCGCGGCGTGTGGAGCGCGGTCGTCGGCGACCTCGGGTTGCGCATCGATCGGCTCGAGCTGCCGGGGTCGAACGCGGCGGCGTTCGGCGCGTGCGTGCTCGACGCCGAACTCGCGCTGGCCGACACGATCACGATCAAGAGCGCGAGCCTCGCGGGCGAGCGCGTGCGCATCGACGCCACGGGCTCACTCGCGCGCGGCATCGATGTGCCCGCGCTGATCGAATCGTCGGATCCGTGGCTGGACAGCGACTTCGCGGCCGAGCTCGCGCTCGACCTGAACGACATCGCCTGGCTCGCCGAGCCGCTCGAGTCGGTCCGGCGCCTCGCGGGACGCGCGTCGGGCGGACTGCACGTCGGCGGCACGTTGCGCGACCCGAAGTGGAAGGGCGACCTGCGCCTCGAGCAGGGCGAGCTGCGCCTCGCGAGCTCGGCTCCGGTTCTGCGTGAGCTCGTCGCCGATCTGCGCGTGGGCGACGGCGTCGTCACGATCGAATCGCTCGCGGCCGAGGTCGGCGGTGCGCCGGTGCGCATCGGCGGCAGCGTCACGCTCCCGACGGACGCGTCGGGGCCGGTGTTCGACCTGACGCTCGTCGGCGAGAACGTGCTGCTCGCGCGCAGCGCGTCGCTGCGCGTGCGCGCCGACGCCGACCTCGCGATCACCGGACCTCTCGAGCGGCTGCAGATCGCGGGCGACGTCGTGCTCGTCGACGGCAAGTACGCGCGGAACATCAAGCTCCTGCGTTCGATCCTCCCGTCGCTCGGCGGGGCGAACGCCGGAGGCGAAGCGGGCGCGCCGAGTGACCATCCGGACCTGGCGATCTCGTTCGTTCGCGACGCTCCGCTGGCCCAGGCCACGCTCGCGGTCGACGTGCGCAGCGCCGAGGCGTTCGAGGTCGACACGAACCTGATTCGCGCGAGCGTGCGACCGGAACTCCACCTCGGAGGCTCGCTCGAGGCACCCATCCTCACCGGTCCGATTTTGGTCGACACCGCGGCGATCACGCTTCCGTCCGGTCGTCTCCGTGTGCGCTCGGGCGTCATCGAGTTCCGCGCCGTCGATCCCTTCGTGCCGTTCGTCGCGTTGAGCGCGGACATGAACGCGATGGGCTACCGCGTCGGCGCCCAGATCGAGGGTCCGTACGACCATCCCGAGATCATCCTCACGTCCGATCCGCCGCTCGCGAACGAAGACCTGTTGCTGCTCGTGTTGACCGGGCGCATCCCGAACGACGCGGCGGGCAGCCGGCAAGCGGCGCAGGCGGTGGCCGTTTTCCTCGCGCAGGACGTGCTGACCACGTGGTTGTTCTCGAAGGACGCGGACGCCGCCGAGGGGTTCGCGGATCGCTTCGTGTACGAGGTCGGCGCCGACGTGAGCGAGAGCGGAACGCCGACCGGCCGCGCGATCTTCTATCTCGGGTCCGCGCGCGGCGGCGCAGGGCGCTCGACGTACCTCGTCACCGAGTTCGACGAGTACGACGACGTCAACTACGGCACCGGAGTGGTGTTCCGCTTTCGATGAGCGTCGCGCGTTGGAGAATCGTGCTCGTCGCCGTCGCCTTGCTCGCGGCGGGCTGTCGTAGCACGCCGTCGGGGCCGGAACCCGCGCCGCTCGACGTCCAGCTCGCGGGGCAGACGAGCTTCGACGTCGAGCGACTCGAGCAGATCGCGCGGGACGAGGTCGCGCGCGCCGAGGAGGCACGCCCGTCGAAGGCGAGCATCGACGACGCGGCGTTCGCGCTCGAGCTCTTCTACCGGTCGGAGGGCTTCGCCGACGCGCGCGTGCACTACGCGTACGACGACGTGGTCGGCGCGTCGGTGCGCGCGCGTTTCACGGTCGAGGAGGGCGCGTTGCACCGCGTGGAGACGCTCGTGTTCTCGGGTGCCGAGACGCTCGCCGACGACGTGCTGAAGAGCTTCTTCGGCGCGGCGACGGAGCGCGGTGTGTTCGTGCGCACGGAGATCGAGTCCAGCGCTCGCGCCCTGCGCGATCACTACAACGACCTGGGCTTTCGCCGCGCGCGGGTCGACGCGACGGTGCGCGTCGAGGGCGCGCAGGAGTCGGGCGAGCGTCCGGTCTTCGTCGACGTGGCGATCGACGAGGGCGTGCACTGGCGGATCGTCGACGTCGCGCTCTCCGGTGCGCTCGAAGCGCTCGCGGCGGAGCAGCGCGAGCTGGTCGCGCCCTATGTCGGCCGGCCCTACGTACCGCGGCTCGCGTTCGAGATGCGCTCGCTGATCCTCTCCGAGTACGCGCATCGAGGGTATCCGGATGCGGTGGTGACGACCGACAGCCAGATCGACGAGGAAACCGGCGAGGTGCGCGTCGCGCTCGAGATCACGCCCGGCCCGCTCGTCGTGATTCGGTCGCTCCAGATCGAGGGCAACGACCGAACGCGAGCGAGCGTCGTGCGCGACCGCATCGCGATCCGGGGCGGCAAGCGCTTCGACGAGGAGTCCGTACGCGCGGGAACGCGCGAGCTCTACTCGACCGGGCTCTTCGAGTCCGTGCGCGTCGCGCTCGCGCCCGTGCCCGACGACGCGAGCACGGAGCGTCCGCTCGAAACCGGCGAGGCGTTGCGCGACCTGGTCGTGACCGTGGTCGAGACGCCGGCGCGCGAGGTGCGCCTCGAGCCCGGCTACGGTTCCTACGAAGGACCGCGGATCGTCGCGGCGATCGAGGACCGTAACGCGCTCGGCCGCGCCTACCGGCTCTCGCTCAGCGCGCACGTCAGCGAACTCGCGATGGGCTCACGGCTCGCCCTCGCGAACACGCGCCTCTTCGGCTACCCCCTCGCGCTCAGCGTCTCGCTCTTCACCGAGCAACGCGAGGAGCCGTCGTTCGAGGTGGAGCGCATCGGTACGGACGCGGTCCTGCGGCGCAAGCTGTCGGCGCACGTGACGGGTTCGCTCGGATACGAGTACCGGGTCAGCGACCTGATCGACATCGACGGCGTGATCACGAGCGCGGAGGAGGTCGACGAACCGAACGTCGGCGCGGTGACGACGAGCTTGACCTACGACGACCGTGACAATGTGCTCCTCCCGACGCGCGGGATCCGCGCGCGCGCCCAAGCCGAGCTCGCGGACGCGGTCTTCGGCTCGGAGCTCGACGCGTTCAGCATGAAGTTCGACGTGTCACGGCTCTTCTTCCTCGGGGAGGGCATCACGCTCGCGACGACGGCGCGCACGGGCTTCATCTCGCCGATCGGGGACACCGAGATCGTTCCGATCCACGAGCGCATGTTCAACGGTGGCGAGAACTCCGTACGCTCGTTCAAGGAGGACGAGCTCGGGCCGAAGGACACGCTCGACGAGCCGACCGGGGGCGAGGCGTTCTCGTTCCTGTCGGTCGAGTACCGCCAGCGGCTCGTCGGCAACTTCGGCTACGCGCTGTTCGCCGACGCGGGCAACGTGCAACCGCTGGTCGGCGACTACTTCGAGTACGACGACTTCCGCTTCGGCGTCGGCATCGGGCTGCGCTACTCGCTGCCGATCGGCCCGGTGCGCCTCGACCTGGGCGTCAACCCGAATCCGCGCGACGGCGAGGACGACTTCGTTCTGCACTTCTCCGTCGGCTTCCCGTACTGACGGCCGGCGATCAGCGCCCGATCGCCGGGAACGAAACGGGGCTGCGGTAGCCGCCCGCGTCGTACGCACGCACGCCGAACGCCCAGTTGTCCTTGGACAGCTCGAGCGTCGCTTCGAGCGCTTCCCCGACGTCGAGCGCGTGCGTCCATGTCGCATCGGTCGTCTCGCGCCACAGCACCTCGTAGCCGGCGACGTCGGGCTCGGGGCTCGCGTCCCAGCGCAGCGTCGTGTCGATGGTCAGGCTCGACACGATCACGCGCGTGTTCGGCGGGCTCGACGGCGCGTTCGCGAGGTGGATCAGCGCCGCGGCGTTGAGTCGTGCGACGTCCGCCAGGTAGTCACCGTCGACGAACTCGGGCAGGTCGCCGAAGATCACGCCGTCTTCCTCGCGCACGTCCTGGTGCTGGTGAGCGTAGTTCTCGAAGACCTCGGTGAAGCGCACGGCGGGGATGCCGCGACGGTTGAACGGGGTGTGGTCGCCGCCGCGCAGGAAGCGATCGGGGCGCTGGATCAGGCGCGGGCGCACGGCCAGCGAATGGTGCTCGGCGACGTCGGCGATGTGCCGCGCGAGCTGGCGGCTCGGCGAGTCGTTCTCGGACGAGAGGCGGCGGACGTTCGCGACCTCGGACTCGCTCAGCCCCGACGGGATCCCCTCCGAGAAGACGCGGATGACATCGCGCGCGACGCGCGGCGTTCCGTCCGCGTAGGACGGGCCGTTCGGATCGCCGACGATGTCGTTGTTCAGCACGCCGCGGATGTCGCGCGCTCCGCCCGGCGCGTCGTCGGCGAGCACCGTTTCCACGTGCGCCGTCGCGCCGAGCAGGCCTTGCTCTTCGCCCGCCGTCGCCAGGAACACGATCGACGCGTCGAGGCGCTCGTTCGCGAGCACACGCGCGAGCTCCATGACGACCGCGACGCCCGACGCATCGTCATTCGCACCCGGTGCGTCGGACTGCGCGTCGCCGCCGTTGCTCGCGCGGCTGTCGTAGTGCCCGACGACGTAGTAGTGCCGTGCCGCCGCGGCGGGCATCGCGCCCGGCAAGTAACCGACGACGTTGACGACCTCGACCTCGCCGCCGCCGCGCAGCGTCACCGGGTGCGGATCGAACGCGGCCACGAGCCGTCCGCCATACGCCTCGAGCTCGGAGAGCAGATAGCGCCGCGCCGCGCCGATGCCGCGCTCCTCCGAATCGGTGCTCGACGCCGTGTGCCGCGTGCCGAACAACGCGAGGCCCTCGACGGTCTCGAGCACGCGCGCGGCGCGGATGTCGTCGGTCACGCGCTCGACGAGTTCGAGCGCGGTCTCCTGGAGCGGAACGAGGGCGAGGACGGCGGGGGCGAGGATCATGCCCCAGAGCGTAGCGCGGCCGTGGGGCCGACTCACACCGGAGGGCTGGACTCCGCCGACCGAGGTGCTCTACAGCGTGAACTCGACGCCGAGGTACGGGCCCGACAGGTCGAACTCGGCCTCGACGTTGTCGCCGCCGTCGTCGTAGTCGACGTCGAACTTCGACTGGCGCCAGCCGCCGACGATCGAGGCGCGGACGCGGTTCTTGCCGCCGAACATGTGGTAGCGCGCGAACACGTCGGCGTCGAAGAAGCTGGCCTTGTCGCCGTCGACGTCGATCGAGATGCCGGCGATGTACCCGGCGAGTTCGACCGGCCCGATCTGGGTGCCGAGGTTGAGCGCGATGACGGGGATCGGGATGAGCTCGTCCGTCGCGACCTCGTCCGTGGAACCCTGGTCGCGGATGAGGACGTCGAGGTCGAGCAGCGTCGCGCCGAATCCGACGCCGACTTCGAAGTTCTTGCCCGGGAACAGGTCGAAGACGAGCACGCCCGAGTGGACGCCGAGGTCGAGGTCGGAGTCGACCGCCGTTCCGGCCATGATGATGTCGCCGTCGAGCTCGATGTCCGCGTCGACCGTACCCGAGCCGCTGAAGCTGGCCGAGTGCGTCGACAGGATCAGGTGCGGCATGCCCCACTTGAGATCCGCGCGCAGGCTGGGCGTTCCCTCGGTGTCGTCGAGTCCCGCCTCGTCGAGGTTGGCCGTCGCGGTGACGTTCGACGACGACGCGCCGAAGTCTCCGTCGAGCGAGAGCGACGCGTAGCGCGGCGTCACGTCCAAGGACGGGAGCGCGCAGCTCGTCGCGAGGCAGGCGCCGGCGAGCAGCGCTGCGCGGAAGAGGGGACGTGCGAGGAACGACGAGGTGGCGCTCATACGAGGACTCCGTTGAGGAAGGGGAAGCGGGTGCGACCCGCTCGCCGTCCATCGACACGTTGCGCGGATCGCTTGAGCGGCAGCCCTGCGGTCCGAGGCGTGCTAGGGGGCGACCCGTCGAGCGTGCACATCGGCGGCCCAGTGGCAAGCGACCTCTCGAAGTTGCTGGCCGCTGACCGGATTTTCGCTCGCCGCGGGCCCGAGGGCCGGCAAGTCCCGCGTGCAGCGCTCGCCGAGCTCGTCCCGGTGCGCCGCATAGGCCGGACAGCGCGGGTGGAAGGCGCAGCCGCTCGGTGGGTCGAGCGGACTGGGCACGTCGCCCTTGAGCACGACGCGCCGGCGCTCGGCCTCGGCCACCGGGTCCGCGAGCGGGATGGCCGACAGCAGCGCTTGGGTATAAGGATGTCGCGGCGTTTCGAAGAGCGCGTCGCGCGACGCGAGCTCGACCATGCGGCCGAGGTACATCACGGCCACGCGGTGGCAGACGTGGCGCACGACGGCGAGGTCGTGCGCGATGAACAGGAACGCGATCCCGAAGCGCTCCTGCAAGTCGCGCAGCAGGTTGAGGATCTGCGCTTGGATCGAGACGTCGAGCGCGCTGACCGGCTCGTCGCAGACGATGAGCTCGGGCTCGAGCGCGAGCGCGCGCGCGATGCCGATGCGCTGGCGCTGACCGCCGGAGAACTCGTGCGGATAGCGATGGATGTGGCGCGGGTTGAGTCCGACGGCGTCGAGCAGGGCGAGCGTGCGCAGCTTGCGGTCGCGCGGCTTGAGCAGGCCGTGGATCGCGAGTGGTTCGGCGAGGATCGAGCCGACCGTTTGGCGCGGGTCGAGCGACCCGTACGGATCCTGGAAGATCATCTGCAGCTTGCGCCGGTAGGGGAGCCAGCCGCGCCGGTCGAGCGTCGTCAGCTCGACGCCGTCGAGTTTGATCGAACCCGACGTCGCCGGATGCAGGCCGACGATCGCACGCGCGGTCGTCGACTTGCCGCAGCCCGACTCGCCGACGATGCCGAGGCTCTCGCCGCGCTCGAGCGTGAACGACACGCCGTCGACGGCGCGCAGTTCGGCGCGCGGCTTGCCGAGCAGGCCGGCGCGTCCGACGGGAAAGACCTTGCACAGGTCCCGCACTTCGAGGAACGGCGTGCTCATGCGTGGGACTCCTCGCCGCGCGCGACGCGCGCCAGCTCGAAGCACGCGGCGAGGCGCGCTTCGGTCGTGCGTTCGAGCGGCGGGACGGCGGCGCCGCACCCGTCGACCGCGAACGCGCAGCGCGGCGCATACGCGCACCCGGCGTCGAGGCGCGCGAGGTCCGGCGGCTGGCCGGGAATCGCGTAGAGCGCCTCGTTCGGATCGCCGGCGAGCCGCGGCACGCTCGCCAGCAGGCCGCGCGTGTACGGATGCGCCGGCTGCGCGAACAGCTCGCGCGTCGGGCCCGCCTCGACCAAGCGTCCGGCGTACATGACGTGCACGCGATCGGCCATCCCCGCGACGACACCGAGGTCGTGCGTGATCATCACGATCGACATGCCTTCCTTCTCCTGCAGCCCGCGCAAGAGGTCGAGGATCTGCGCCTGGATCGTGACGTCGAGCGCGGTCGTCGGCTCGTCCGCGAACAGCACGGACGGACCGCACATCAGCGCCATCGCGATCATCACGCGCTGGCGCATCCCGCCCGAGAGCTCGTGCGGGTACGCGTCGAGGCGCTCGTCGGGCGACGGGATGCCGACGCCGCCGAGGCGCGCGGCCGCGACGCGCCGTGCCTCGCGCCGGTTCGTTCCGAGGTGCACTTCGAGCACTTCGGTGAGCTGCCGCCCGACGGTGAGCAGCGGATTGAGCGACGTCATCGGGTCCTGGAAGATCATCGCGATCTTCGCCCCGCGCACGCGGCGCAGCTCGCGCGCCGGGAGCGCCAGGAGGTCGCGCCCCTCGAACAGCGCGCTGCCACGCTCGACGGTGCCGGGCGGCGACGGCACGAGGCCCATCAGGGCCAGGCTGCTGACCGTCTTGCCCGAACCGGACTCGCCGACGAGGCCGAGCGTCTCGCCCGCGGCGAGGTCGAACGACACGCCGTCGACCGCGCGCACGGTGCCGTGGTGCGTGTCGAAGACGACGGTGAGGTCGCGGACGGAGAGCAGCGCTTCCTTCTTCATCGTCCGCGCAGCTTCGGGTCGAGGGCGTCGCGCAGGCCGTCGCCGAGGATGTTGAGCGCCAGCAGCGTCGAGCCCATCGCCGCCGCCGGCCAGGCGATCAGCCACCAGAACGTCTTGATCGGGTTGATCGCCTCGGTGCTGTCGACGGCGAGCAGGCCCCAGCTGACCTTGGGCGGCTCGACGCCGAGCCCGAGGAACGACAGGAACGCCTCGAACAGCATGATCGCGGGGATGGTGAGCGTCAGGTAGACGATCACGACCGAGAGCACGTTCGGCACCAGGTGCACGAACAGGATGCGCGGCGTCGACGCGCCGATGACGCGCGCCGCTTCGATGAACTCGGAGTTCTTGAGCGACAGCACCTGCCCGCGCACCACGCGCGCCATCGTCAACCAGTAGATCATGCCGATGACGACGTAGAAGACGTGGATGTAGCCGATACCCGCGTCCGCCAGCTCGTGCCTGTACTCGTTGAGAATGGTCACGAAGAAGATGACCACGAAGATGAACGGCACCGAGTACAGCACGTCGACGAAGCGCATCATCGCGTTGTCGATACGCCCGCCCATGTAGCCCGAGAACGCGCCGTACGTCACGCCGATGATCAGGCTGCACAGCGTCGCGGACAACGCGACCAGGATCGACACGCGGCTGCCCCACACGATGCGCGAAGCGATGTCGCGCCCCTTCGAGTCCGTGCCGAGCCAGTGGCCGGTCTGCCAGTCGCCGAAGATCCCCGTACGCACCGCGATCAACGCGCGGTCGACGAAGTTCGGCTCCCAGGAATCGATGAAGTGGTTCTTGGTCGCCTCGTCGAAGCCGTGCGCGCCGAACGAATCCCACGGCATGACGGGCGCCTGCGGTTCGTCCTGCAGGTCGAGCGCCATCGGGGAGGGCAGCGGGAAGAGCGGCGCGAGCAGGCTGATGGACGCGACGAGCGCGAGGAACATCAAACTCCAGTACGCGCCGCGGTTCAGCTTGAGCCGACGCCACGCGTCCTGCCACAGACTCTCGCCCTTGATGAGTTCGTCGCCGGAGAGGAAGCGCTCGAGCCCCTCCGTCTTCCACGTCCAACGCGCCTTGCTCACGCTTCCTCCAGATCGATGCGCGGATCGAGCAGCGTGTAGGCCAGGTCGACGAGCATGTTCAGCGCGTAGACGAGCACCGTGTAGAGGATCGTCACGCCCATCGACAGCGTGTAGTCGCGGTTGAGCGCGCTGTTCACGAAGTGCGAGCCCGTGCCGGGGATGGCGAAGATCTTCTCGATGACGAGCGAGCCGGTGAGGATGCCCGCCGTCGCCGGACCGAGGTACGTGACCACCGGCAGGATGCCGCCCTTCAGCGCGTGACGCAGCAGCACGAGGTACGGCGGCAAACCCTTGGCGTGCGCCGTGCGGATGTAGTCGTGCGACAGGACCTCGAGCATGCCGGTGCGCGTGAGGCGCGAGATGTACGCCGCGAACGGCGCACCGAGCGCGAGCCCGGGGAGCACGAGGTGGCGCAGCGTGCCCCAGCCCGCGACGGGGAAGAGCCGCCAGCTGAACACGAAGGCCAGGATCAGGAAGCCGGCGATCACGAAGTTGGGCAGCGCGATGCCGCCGGTCGCCGCGAGGCGCATCGAGAGGTCGAGCTTCCCCCCGCGCCACAGCGCCGACAACACGCCGGTCGTGAGGCCGAGGAAGATCGCCCACAGGAGCGCGACGCTGCCGAGCGCGATCGAGATCGGCAGCGATTGGCGGATGATGTCGTTGACCGTGAAGTCGCGGTACTTGAACGACGGTCCGAGCTCACCGGTCAGCACGCCGCCCCACACCTTCGTGCCGTCGCCGCCGATCGTGCTCGCCCCGCGCTCGTCGAGGTTCAGCGGCCCGATGTACTGCACGTACTGCTTCCACATCGGCCAGTCGAGGTGGTAGCGCGCCTCGAGGTTGCGCTCGACGACCGGATGCAGCGTGCGCTCGTTCGAGAACGGCCCGCCGCGCACCGCGCGCATCAGGAAGAACGACACGGTGACGACCGCGAGCAGCGTGAGCACGAACCAGAGCAAGCGGCGGAAGAGGAAGCCGAGCATCGCGTCAGTCCGCCTTCACCGGTGCGGCTTTCGGCGACGCGGGAGCGTAGAGGCCGGCGCGCGGCCCGCTCGGTTCGGTGAGCTCCCACTCGGCGGGTTGCGCCGCGCGCTTCGCGGCGAGCTCCTCGTCGTCCATCCAATAGAGGAACTTCGGATAGTGGACGTCCATGACGTTCTCGTGGAAGCCGCCGAGGCGCGCGCTCACGACGTTCTGCGTCGCGTAGCTGTAGATGGGGAGGATCGGCAGCTCGTCGCACAGGATCTCTTCCGCCTCGGCGAGCTGCGCGAGCCGGCGCGCGGGATCGGGCTCGACCGCCGCCTGCGCGACGAGCTCGTCGTAGCGCGCGTTGCCCCAGCCCGTGCGGTTGTTCTCGCCGCCGGTGACGAACAGGTCGACGAACGTGTTCGGGTCGGGGTAGTCGCCGATCCACGCCGAGCGCGACACGTCGAAGGTGATCGTGTTCTGCGTGTCGAGGTAGACCTTCCACTCCTGGTTGAGGAGCTTGGCGTCGATGTCCAAGTGGCGCTTCCAACCGTCGGCGGCGACCTCGGCCAGGTCGCGGTGCACCTCGGACGTGTTGTAGTGGATCTCGAGCGTCGGGAACTCGGCGCCGCCCGGGCCGAACCCCGCCTCGGCGAGCAGCTCGCGCGCCTCGGCGCAGTCCGCCGCGAACGCCTCGTCGTAGCCCTCGTACGGCGCGCCCGCTCGACCGTACGGCGCGTGCCGCATCTCGGGCCGGTCGTACCCCGGCAGCCCGTCGGGACACAGCGCGTAGAGCGGCTGCTCGCCCTTCTTGAGGACCTTCTCGCAGATCGCGCGGCGGTCCATCGTGAGCGCGAGCGCGCGGCGCACGCGCGGGTCGTCGAACGGCTCGCGCCCGACGTTCACGCGGTAGAAGTAGGTGCCGAGGTAGCTCACCGGGTTGAAGTCCTCACGCGGCAGCATGCGCGGGATCAGGTTCGGCGCGCAGCGATCGATCGCGTCGACCTCGCCGGTGAGGTAGAGGTTGAGCATCGTGCCGTAGTGCTCGACGGCGAGGATGTCGTAGGTGCGCATCGCGACGTGGTCCGCGTCCCAGTAGTGGGGATTCTTGACCATGCGGATGCGGTCGTTGATGCGCCGCTCGAGCAGTTGGAACGGACCGTTCGTGACGATGTTCTCCGTCGCGATCCACTCGATCTGCCACGTGTCGGGGAAGGTCTCGCGCGCCCACTCCCACGTCGCGCGGTGCGTGGGCATCAGCGGGTAGAAGCTCGTCAGGTGCAGGAAGAACGGAGTGGGGGAGTTGAGCGTGACCTCGAGCGTGCGGTCGTCCAGGGCGCGCACGCCGACCCGGGGCCACACGATCTCTTCTCGCGCGACCGCCGAATCGAAGAGCGTGTTCTCCGATCGCGCCTGGTCGAGCGCGCCCTCGTCCGGCTCGATCTCGATGAACCAGTTCTCCTCGTACGGGTCGAGCAGCAGCTCGCCGATCGTCGCCGGCAGCGCGTTGTTCACTGCGGTCACACGGCCGGCGACATGGACGTGGATGTGGTCCTCACTATCGGGCGATTGGATCAGCGCGAAGGGATCGTGGAACTCG
Source organism: Planctomycetota bacterium (assembly GCA_029259605.1). Classification (GTDB taxonomy): domain Bacteria; phylum Planctomycetota; class UBA1135; order UBA1135; genus OFTM281. Next base: position 15,440 of record JAJDEV010000182.1, read on the forward strand.
AGCGTGTCCCCGACGCTCGCGTCGACTCGGAACGTTTCGCTGTTCGAGTGGTGGTGGTCGAGGAACGTGCCGCTCAAGCCGATGCGCACGCGGCCACCCTCCAGCTCCTTGACCCACCGACCGTGAACGTTGTCGCCGAACCATCGATCCTCGGGCATCAGCGAGTACTGCTTCGCGCCGCGCAGGTACCACAGTTGGTACGCGTACTCGGCCGCCGTCTCCGGATGCAGCAGGCGTTGCCACGACCACTCGAAGTCGTGTGCGGTGAGCGGGTCGCCGTTGCTCCAGCGCGCGTCCTCGCGGATGTGGAATGTGTACGTCGTCCGGTCGTCGGAGAGCTCCCAGGACTCCGCCATCCCGGGCAGCGGCTCGAGCGTCTTCGGGTCGCGCACCGTCAGGCCTTCGTACAGCGCGTACATCACGCGGCCCTCGGGGACGCCGCTCACCGAGGCGGGGTCGAGGGTGCTGACCTCGGTCCCGTTGTTGAGGACGAAGTCGGCGCGTTCGAGGCGTGCCGCGCGCGTAACCCAGACCAGGCCGACGAGTAGTCCGAGGAGCAGCGCGACGGCCGCGGCGCGGCGCAGCCCGAAGGTGGACCCGATCCGCGGAATTTGACCCTCTTGCGCGCTCACGGGGGGCGATCCTAGTGTTCGGCGACGTTGACGCAAGTCGTTTCGGGGTAAGGATTTGCGACCTTGACGCGGGGGCCGGGTGCGGCTAGCCTGGGCGTCCCTGGCGCGGCCCCGAGGTCCCCATGAGGCTCGCCCCCCACCGACCATGATCCACCGCCGCCCCGTCGCCCTCGCCGCCCTGCTCACGCTCGCGCTGCCCGCCGCGGCCCAGGAGGCCTCCAGCGAGGTTTTCGGCCCCGGCCCGGTCCCCGTCGACGTCTTCCATCCGGACGTGAAGCGCGGCGACGCCCCGGCGCCCAAGGCGCGCGGCGGACGGATCATCGTGCACCTCGAGTCGATGCCGGCGAACCTGAACCAGGTCATCGAGAACTCGGCCGTCACGCGCTGGATCACCTACGAGCTGCACGACACGCTGCTGCACCAGGACTGGGAAACGTGGGAGTGGAACCCGCGCCTCTGCACGAGCTGGGACATGGAGGACTGCGTCGTGCTCGCGGACGGCGCGGCCGCGAAGTACGGCGCCGCGGTCGTCGCCATCGAGCGCGACGGTCTGCCGACGCGCAACCTCTTGTACGGCGCGGTCCGCGAGACGGACGCGGGCTACGTCGTCGAGCCCGTCTCGCAGGCCTCGCGGCTGGCCGAGACGATCACCGTGCCCAAGGACGACGTCGCGGTGGTCGAGCGCGGCGCCGCGTTCACGTTCTATCTGCGCGAGGGAGTGCGCTGGCACGACGGCCACGTCTTCGACGCCGACGACGTGCTGTTCTCGTGGCAGTCCTACACGATCCCCGGCGTCGACTCGGAGAAGACGCGCAGCCTCTACGGCAAGCTGATCTGGGGCGAGGTCGCGCGGGTGCCCGACGCGAAGAAGGGCGGCGGCATCGTGCGCTTCGCCTTCGAGCACCAGTTCTACCAGTCGACCGAAGTCATCGGCGAGATCCCGATCCTCCCGCGTCACCTCTACGACCTGAACGACCCGGACAACCGCGCGGCGGATCCGAAGACGCACGCGGCGCTCGCGGCCGAGCACGGTCCCGACTACCGGCCGAGCGACGAGGAACGTTCGAAGTACATCAACGAGAACCCGCACAACCACGACTTCGTCGGGCTCGGCGCCTATCGCCTGACGAAGTGGGATCCGCAGTACATCGAGGCGAAGCGCTTCGCGGACTACTGGGACAAGGACAGTCCGGTCTACGGCGGCTACCTCGACACGATCCGCTGGCGCTACATCGACGACGACAACACGGCGTTCCAGGCGGCGCTCAACGGCGAGCTCGATCTGATGGTGCGGCTCAAGTCCGAGGATTACTTCGGCGCGGCGACCGAGACCGAAGCGTTCCAGAAGCACCTCTACAAGGGCTACTTCTACACGGGCATCTACGCCTACCTGAGCTGGAACATGCGCCGGCCGTACCTCGCCGATCCGAACGTGCGCCGCGCGCTCGCGCACGCCTTCGACGTCGACGAGTTCATCGACACCGCCTACTTCGGCCTCGCGAAGCGCGTCTCCGGGCCGCCGCACTACTTCTCGGACGCGTACGACCGCAGCGTCGAGGCGCCGAAGTACGACCCCGAGCTGGCCGAGGAGATGCTCGCGGAGGCGGGCTGGTACGACCGCGACGGGGACGGGATCATCGACAAGGACGGCAAGCCGCTCGTGCTCGAGTTCCTGTATCCGACCGGCAACTCGAGCTCGCTCAAGTTCGGGCTGCGCTTGCAGGAGGCGCTCGCCAAGATCGGCGTGAAGCTCGAGCTCGCGAACCTCGAGTGGGCGACGTGCCTCGACCGCATCTACACGCGCGACTTCGACTGCATCCACCTCGCGTGGTCGCCCGAGCTCGAGAGCGATCCCGAGCAGCTGTGGCACTCGAAGTGGGCGCCGCTCGGCGTGCGCAGCTCGAACCATCCGGGGCTCGCGGATCCGGAGGTCGACCGGCTCATCGAAGAGATCCAGCGCGAGCTCGATCGCGATCGGCGCATCGAGCATTGGCACGCCTTCCACCAGCGCGTCGCGTCGCTCGACCCGTACCTGTTCCTGCTCAACACGCCGCGCAAGTTCACGCTCGACAAGCGCTTCCGCGGCATGCAGACCTTCATGATTCCGCCCGGCTATTCGCTGCGGCGGCTCTATCTGCCGGCGGGCACGCCCGGCACCGTCGCGATCGAGAGCGAATAGGCCGCGCGCAGAACCTCCATTGGTCGCCTACGTCCTTCGACGGGTGCTCTGGATCGTCCCGACCATGTTCGGGATCACGCTGCTCGTGTTCACCGCGATCCGGCTCGCGCCCGGCGATCCGGCGACGGTGATGATCGGCATTTCGAGCGGCGGCGAGATGCGCGAGGGCGAGGACGTGCAGGCGCGCATCGACGCGTTCCGGTACGAGCACGCGCTCGACAAGTCGATCCTCGTGCAGTACCTCGGGTTCATCGGCCCGTTCAACGTCACGCCCGACGGACACCCGTGGTTCGGTGGCAGCGGCGCGGATCCGTGGGGCGGGTTGCTCGCGCTCGACCTCGGGCAAGAGTTCCAGCGCAAGTCGATGCCGATCGCCGAGGAGCTCGCGCGACGCTTGAAGGTGACGGTGCCGCTGTCGCTCGTCTCGACGCTGCTCATCTACCTGTTCGCGCTGCCCGCGGGCATCTACTCCGCGGTGCGGCCGGGCTCGCGGCGCGACGCGGTGCTGACGGTCGCGCTCTTCGTGCTCTACTCGATCCCGACCTTCTGGGCCGGCCTGATGCTGATCCTCGCGTTCGGCGCCGCAGGCCTCGACTGGCTGCCCGTGCTCGGCCTGCACGACAAGGACGCGGCCGACCTCGGGAGTTGGGCGTACGCGTGGGACACCGTGCTGCACTGCATCCTGCCGATCGCGGCGCTGACGTACGGCGGGCTCGCGTACCTCTCGCGCCAGATGCGCGTCGGGATGATCGAGGTCATCCGCAGCGACTACATCCGCACCGCGCGCGCCAAGGGGCTGTCCGAGCGCGTGGTCGTGATGAAGCACGCGCTGCGCAATTCGCTGATCCCCGTGGTCACGCTCTTCGCGTCGATCTTGCCGCTCCTGATCGGAGGTTCGCTGATCGTCGAGGTGGTCTTCGACGTGCCGGGCATGGGGCGCTACGCGTTCGAGGGGCTGATCGCGCGCGACTACGGGATCATCATGGCGACGACCACGTTCTCGGCGTTGATGACGCTCGTCGGGATCCTGCTGTCCGACATCGCCTACGCGCTCGTCGATCCGAGGATCAGCTATGAGTGAGCGCGCGTACTCGAAGGACTACTGGGATCTGGTGTTGGACCAGCTCGGTCGCCGCTCGCTCTTCAAGCTCGCGCTCGCCGTGCTCGCGCTCCTGTACGGCACGGCGATCTACGCGCCGCTGCTCGGAAGCGACCGGCCCTACGTGCTCGAGGCGGTGAACTACGAGGAGTACGGCGTCGCGCAACGCACGCTCTATCCCGTGACGCTGAGCGTCGGGCGTCTGATCCGACAGGGGCGCGAGGAGTACGAGGCCGGTCTGCCGGACGACGCGACGCTCGACTGGGACGGCGCGCTCGCGGCCGAGGTCGACGGCGCGCGGCACATGACGCGCACGATGCGGCGCTTCCTGCCGCCTGCCGCGATGGGCGAGGAGGACGTGCTCGCGGCCTACCTCACGCGTGTCGAGGGCGCGGTGGCCGCGGCGCGCAGCGGTGAGCTCGGCGCGGCCGAGGCGCTGGCCGACGAAGCGAAGGCGCTCGCGAAGCGCATCCGCACGGAGTACGCCGCGTCGCGCGATGCGGAGGATGGACGCGCGCTCGTTCCCGCGACGAGCCACCCGCTGTGGACGTCGATCACCGCGTCCGAGTTCTTCTTCATGGTGCTGTGGGCCTTCGTGCTCGCCTGGCCGTTGTGGAACCGCGTCGTGAATCGTGCGGTCGCGCGCGGCGATCGCGAGCGTGTGCGCGCGCTGCGGAAGAAGAAGCTCGCGCTCGTGCTCGGCGTGTCCGCGCTCGCGGCCGGCCTGTGGAAGGTGCAGGTCGACGGCTCGATGACGTTCGACGCGGCCACGTTCAAGCAGGGCATCTCGAGCGGCGCGATCGTCGCCGAGCGCGCGGTGTTCCCGCCCGTGCCCTACGGCTTCGCCGAGATGAACTCGGGTGAGAACTTCCGGCCGCCGACGTGGATGGCGAACGCCGAGATCGACACCGAGGGGTACTACGTGCGCGGCCCGCGCGTGCCGAAGGTCGATCCCGTGACCGGCTTCCGGCCGCCCGGCGCGCCCGTCGACGAGCGCCACGCCGAACCGCTGCGCAACTCCGAGTGGCGCCACGCGCTCGGTACCGACTCGGTCGGTCGCGACCTGCTCGTCCGCATGCTTTGGGGCGGCCGCGTGAGTCTGTCGGTCGGCCTCGTGTCGGCCGTGCTGCTCGTCCTCATCGGCACGACGATCGGCGCGTGCGCGGGCTACTTCGGCGGGCGCGTCGACCTCGTGCTGTCGCGCTTCATGGAGGTGGTGCTCTGCTTCCCCGCGTTCTTCCTGATCCTGATGGTCGTCGCCTTCACGGATCCCAGCGTCGTGTCGCCGATCATCGCGATCGTGGTCGTGATCGCGTGCGTGCGTTGGACCGGCGTCGCGCGCTTGACCCGCGGCGAGTTCCTGCGGTTGCGCGAGCAGGAGTTCACGCTCGCGGCGCGCGCGACCGGCGTTCCGACGCACCGCATCATCTTCCGCCACATCCTGCCGAACGCGATCGGACCGATCCTCGTCGCCGGCGCGTTCAGCGTGGCGGCCGGCATCCTGACCGAGTCGGCGCTCTCGTTCCTCGGCTTCGGCGTGAAGCACCCGATCCCGTCGTGGGGCTCGCTCGTGAACGAGTCGCGCAGCGCCGAGCACTGGTGGATCCAGCTCTTCCCCGGGCTTGTCATCTTCGTGACGGTCGTCTGCTACAACCTCGTCGGCGAAGCGATTCGCGACGCGGTCGACCCCAAGATGCAGGTGCAGTAGCCAGTGGGAGAACCGCACGAAACGCTGCTCGAGGTGCGCGACCTGCGCACGTACTTCCGCGGCGAGGAAGGCGTCGCCAAGGCGGTCGACGGGGTCAGCCTCACGTTGCGCGCGGGCGAGACGCTCGGGCTCGTGGGCGAGTCGGGTTGCGGCAAGAGCGTGACCGCGCTGTCGATCCTGGGGCTCGTTCCGAACCCGCCCGGCTACATCGCCGGCGGCGAGATCCGGTTCGCCGGGCGTGACCTCACGCAGGTTTCCGCGAACGAGCTGCGCGGCCTGCGTGGTAACGACATCGCGATGATCTTCCAGGAGCCGATGACGGCGCTGAACCCCGTGCTGACCGTCGGCGAGCAGATCGCCGAGACGGTGCGGCTGCACCGCGGGCTCGGCCGCGACGCGGCACGCGCGCGCGCGATCGAGATGCTCGCGCTCGTGAACATCCCGAGTCCGGAGGAGCGCGTCGACGCCTACCCGCACCAACTGTCGGGCGGCATGCGCCAGCGCGTGATGATCGCGATGGCCATGTCGTGCGATCCGCGCCTCTTGATCGCCGACGACCCGACGACCGCGCTCGACGTCACCGTGCAGGCGCAGATCCTCGAGCTGATCGAGACGCTGCAGACCGAGCGCGGCACGGGCGTACTGCTCATCACGCACGACCTCGGCGTCGTGGCCGAAGTCGCGGATCGGGTCGCGGTGATGTACGCGGGCAAGATCGTCGAAGTGGCGCCCGTCGACGAGCTGTACGAACGCCCGGCGCACCCGTACACGGTCGGGCTCTTCCGCTCGCTGCCCGACCTCGCGCAACACGGCGAGCGGCTGCACGCGATCGAGGGCTCGGTGCCGAGCGCGTTCCGCTACCCGACCGGTTGCCGGTATCGCACGCGCTGCCCGCTGGCGTCGGAGCTTTGCGCGTCGAGCGAGCCGCCGCTCGCGAGCGTCGCGACCGCGAGCGGCGCGCACACCGTCGCCTGTCATCACGCGGACCGGGTGGGCGAGCTATGAGCGCGCCGCTGATCGAAGTCACGGGGCTGACGAAGTGGTTCCCCGTGCGTCGGGGCGTGCTCCAGCGCAAGGTCGGCGACGTCAAGGCGGTCGACGGCGTGTCGTTCCATGTCGATCGCGACGAGACGCTGAGCCTGGTGGGGGAGTCGGGCTGCGGTAAGACGACGGCGGCTCGCGCGCTCCTGCGCCTGGTCGAACCGACGGCGGGGCGCGCGATCTACCGGCCGAGCGAGGACGCCGAGGTCGACCTCTTCGGCCTCGGCGCGCGCGCGCTGCGGCGTTGGCGACGCGACCTGCAGATCGTCTTCCAGGATCCGTTCGAGAGCCTCAACCCGCGCATGTCCGTCGGGCAGATCGTCGGCGAGCCGCTCCGCGTCCATGGCGTCTGCGCGCGCGATGAGATCGATGCGCGCGTCGAGCAGTTGCTCGAGCGCGTCGGCCTGCGCGCCGACGTACGCAACCGCTATCCGCACGAGTTCTCCGGCGGCCAGCGCCAGCGCATCGGCATCGCGCGCGCGCTCGCGCTCGAACCGAAGTTCGTCGTCTGCGACGAGGCGGTGAGCGCGCTCGACGTGTCGATCCAGGCCCAGATCTTGAACCTGCTCGGGGACCTTCGACGCGACTTCGGCCTGTCGTTCCTGTTCATCGCGCACGACCTCTCGGTCGTGAAGTACATCTCGGATCGGATCGCCGTCATGTACCTCGGGAGGATCGTCGAAACGGGCACGCGCGAGGACGTCTTCGAGCGCGCCGCGCACCCCTACACGCGGGCACTTTTGTCCGCCGTTCCGGTCCCGGATCCAAAGCGCAAGAAAGACCGCATCATCCTCCAGGGTGATGTACCATCCCCGCTCCAACCTCCCAGCGGGTGCCATTTTCGCACCCGTTGCCCGCTGGCCGAGGCGCGCTGCGCCGAGACGTATCCGGAGACGGTTCGTCTGAGCGCAACGCACTCCGCCGCGTGTCACCTGCTCCCCTGAGTCCCCATTCCCCTTCGCCGTCCCCGCTGCTTCGAAGCGGGACACCGTCATGAAGTTGTCCGCACGTTCTCCTCTTCTGGCCGTCGTCCTTTGCCTCCTCGCGCCGTTCTCGTTCGCCGATCCCGGCACGACCGCGGACCCCGGGGGCGGCTCGCAGAAAGAGAAAGTGCTGCACCTGCCGATGCGCTCCGCCGGACCGGGCAGCCTCGACCCGATCCTCGGCTCGACGGTCTACGACACGCGGTCGTGCAACTACGTCTACGAGACGCTGCTCCAGTACAAGTACCTGAAGCGCCCGTACGAACTCGAGCCGCTCCTGCTCGAGGCGATGCCGACGACCGAGGACGGCTTGACGTGGAACTTCGAGTTGAAGAAGGGCGTGCTCTTCCACGACGACGAATGCTTCCCCGGCGGAGTCGGGCGCGAGCTGGTTACGGATGACGTCTTCTACTCGTGGCGACGGATCGTCGATCCGGCCTACGAGCTCAAGAGCTGGTGGCTGCTGAAGGAACTGATCGAAGGCCTCGACGAGTACAAGGAAGAGCAGGGCAAGCGTGTCGAGGCGGGCGGGGCGTTCGACTATTCGGCGCCGATCGCGGGCTTCAAGAAGGTCGACGACCATCGCTTCCAGATCGTGTTGCGCGAGCCGGTCTACCGCTTCATGTGGATCCTGCCGATGGCCAAGCTCTCGATCGTTCCGCGCGAAGCGGTCGAGAAGTACGGCACGGGCTTCTCGCGCCACCCGGTCGGCACCGGTCCCTTCCTCATGAAGGAAGACGACTGGGTGACGAACCAGAGCATGGTCTTCACGAAGAACCCGAAGTACCACCCCGACTTCTATCCGACGGAATGGATGCCCGAGGACGAGGAACTCGGGCTGCACGAAGCCGCGGGCAAGCGGCTCCCGTTCGTCGATCGAGTCGAGGTCACGTTCTTCGTGCAGGAGAACCCGATGTGGCTCGAGTTCCAGGCGGGCAAGCTCGACTACACGCAGGTCCCCGCGGAGAACTACCTCGAGGCGTTCCACAAGCGCTCGCAACGCCTGAAGAAGGAGTTCGCCGAGAAGGGCGTCGTATCGCACGCGGTGCCGCTGCTCGACTTCATCTTCCGCGCCTTCAACATGGAGGACCCGCTCGTCGGCGGCTTCGAGCCGAAGCAGCGCGCGCTGCGCCAGGCGATCGCGATGGCGACCGATCTGTACGAGTTCAACAGCTCGTTCTACAACGGCATCAACGTCATCTACGACGGGATGATTCCCCCGGGCATGGACGGCTATCCCGAGGACGGCAAGGGACCGATCACGTGGGCCGAGGCGGACCTCGAGCGCGCGCGCGAGTTGATGGTCGAGGCGGGCTATCCGAACGGCGAGGGCCTGCCCGTGATCGACTACTACACGTCGCTCAGCGGGAACATCCCCGAGCAGGCCGAGCTCTTCAAGCGCCAGCTCGCGCAGATCGGCGTGCAGCTGAACCTGCGGCTGCAGAACTTCGCCCAGCTCATCGAAGCCGTCGACAAGAAGAAGGCGACGATGTTCAGCTTCTCGTGGAGCTCGGACTATCCGGACGCGGAAAACAACCTCGCGTTGTTCTACGGACCGAACGAGGCGCCCGGCTCGAACCACTTCAACTACAAGCGGGCGGAGTACGACCGACTCTACGAACAGATCCTGCCGATGGTGCCGTCACCCGAACGCACGAAGCTGCTCGAGAAGATGCGCGACATGGTGATGGCGGACACGCCCTACATCGGTTCGATGGCGCGCACGCGCTTCTACGTGATCAACCCCTGGCTCAAGAACTACAAGCCCGACGAGACCTTCTACAACTGGGTCAAGTACATGGATCTGGACGAGTCCGCGCGCGACCTCTAGCGGCCGTCGTCGATCCATGTGGGCCTACATCCTCCGTCGGGTTCTGTACAACATCCCCGTCTACCTGGGGATCATCTTCCTGTTGATGGCCGCGCTGCGGGTCAACGACCCGATCTGGGGCTACCTCGGGAAGAACGCGTCGCACGAGGCCTACGCGGCGATGGAGAAGTCCATGGGCCTCGACCAGCCGTTGCTCGTGCAGTTCTGGGACTTCACGAGCGGCCTCGTGACGTTCGAAGAGGTCGACGGCGTGAGCCGTTGGAAGGCCGGGCTCGCCGAGAGCTGGTCCGACAAGGGGCGTCCGGTCGGTGACCTCGTCGGCGACGCGGTTTGGCCGAGCCTGTCGATCACGGTGCCGGCGCTCGTGTTGACCTCGCTGATCTCGATCACGATCGCGATCCTGTCGGCGTACTACCGCGGTCGATTACCGGACAAGGTGATGATGGTCAGTGCGGTGCTCGGGATGAGCATCAGCTTCCTCGTCTACATCATCTTTGGGCAGTACTGGGGCGCGTACGTCCTCAACGAGAGGATCGGCGGCGAGTTCTTCGCGATCCAGGGATACAAGTCGGACGAGCCGGGCTGGTGGGTGACGTACTGCCTGCTGCCCGTGCTGATCAGCACGATCGTCACGATGGGTTACGACACGCGCTTCTATCGCGCGGTCATGGTCGAGGAGACCGGGCGCGACTACATCACGACGGCGCGCGCCAAGGGCGCGACCAAGCGCAAGATCATGTTCGTGCACATGCTCAAGAACGCGATGATCCCGATCATCACGCGCATCATGATCACGCTGCCGTTCCTCGTGATGGGCTCCTTGCTCCTCGAGGTCTACTTCGGGATCCCGGGCATGGGGCGTGCGCTGTTGCAGGCGATCACGACGCTCGACTTCCCCGTGGCCCAGCTCCTCGTCGCGCTCTTCGCCGGGCTCTTCCTCCTCACCGTCATCCTGACGGACGTCTTCTACGCGCTCGTCGATCCCCGGGTGAGGCTCCAATGATCGGCCCGATGAAACGACTGCTGCGTTCGCGCGGCGCCCGCAAGCTCGGGCGCGACCGCTTGGCGCTCGCCTCGATGTTCGTGATCGGCGCGTATCTGGCGATCGCGATCGCGGTTGGCGTCTTCGGTCTGATCTCGGGCGAGGAGGCCATCTTCCGCATCGGTCCCGACCAGCTGGTCGGCGCGTGGGGCAAGCCCACCGTCGAGCAGCGCATGCACTACCTCGAGTTCTACGTCGACCAGGTCGACCAGGCGTTCGACAAGCGCGAGCCCGAGAAGGCTTTGGCGGCGATCGACTTCTTCGGGTTGCGCACGGTCTCGACGGACGAAGACGTGATGGCCGAGAAGCTCGAGACGATCTTCGACCCGTTCGACGAGCTGTACGAGCTGCAGGAGGAGGAGGGCTTCGCCGACGACCCGGAGAACTTCGCGCGGCTCGAGAAGCTCGAGGTCGACATCGCCGCGATGTTCCAGCAGCCCGAGGGCTGGGAGCGCAGGTACCGCGACATCGGGCTGCTGCTCGGCACGGACCGGCAAGGTCGGTCGATCCTGTTGCGCGCGGTGTACGCCATCAAGGTCGCCGTGCAGATCGGGCTCGTCGCCGCGCTCGTCTCGGTGTTGATCGGGACGATCCTCGGCGGCGTCGCCGCGTTCTTCGGCGGCTGGGTCGACCACGTGATCGTGTGGCTCTACTCCACGCTCTCCGCGATCCCGTACATCATCCTGCTGATGGTGCTGGCGGCGATGTTCCTCGGCTCACCGTTCGAGGGAACGCTGATCCCGGTCTATGTCGCGTTCTGCATGACGTTCTGGATCGGACCCTGTCGCGTCGTGCGGGGCGAGGTGATGAAGCTGCGCGAGCTCGAGTACGTCCAAGCCGCGACCGCCGTCGGCTTCGGCCGCACGCGCATCCTGCTGAAGCACATCATTCCGAACACCACGCACCTGATGTTCATCAACTTCTCGTTGATCTTCATCGGTGCGATCAAGGCCGAGGTGATCCTCTCGTTCCTCGGACTCGGCGTGAAGAACGAGCCGTCCTGGGGCGTGATGATCAACCAGTCGCGCCAGGAAGTCATCGCGGGCTTCATGTGGCAGATCGGCGCGGCGACGTTCTTCATGTTCACGCTCGTCCTCGCGTTCAACATCCTCTCCGACGCGCTCCAGGACGCGTTCGATCCCAAGCACGTATGAGCGAGCGCAAACCCACGCTCGAGGTGCGGCACCTGACCACCTCGTTCAAGACCGACCGCGGCGTCGTCACCGCGGTCGACGACGTTTCGTTCGACGTCTTCGCGGGCGAGACGCTCGGCATCGTCGGCGAGTCGGGCTGCGGCAAGACCGTCACGTCGAAGTCGATCATGCGGCTCCTGCCGGATCACATCACGAGGTACGGCAAGACGAGCGAGGTGCACTACGGCGGTCAGGACCTGATGCGCATCGACGAGAAGGCCATGCGTCGCGTGCGCGGCGCCAAGATCGCGATGATCTTCCAGGAGCCGATGACGTCGCTGAACCCCGTCTTCCGGATCGGCTGGCAGCTCGACGAGACGCTCAAGTACCACACCGACCTCTCGAAGGACGGACGGCGCGAGCGCGCGATCGAGATGCTGCGCCTGGTCGAGATTCCGAACCCCGAGAAGCGCTTCGCCGAGTACCCGCACCAGCTCTCCGGCGGTATGCGCCAGCGCGTCATGATCGCGATGGCGCTCGCGTGCGAGCCCGACGTCTTGATCGCCGACGAGCCCACGACCGCGCTCGACGTCACGATTCAGGCGCAGATCCTGGGGCTCATGCAGAACCTCAAGGAGAAGCTGAACACCGCGATCATCCTCATCACGCACGACCTCGGCGTCGTCGCGCAGGTCTGCGACCGCGTGCTCGTGATGTACGCGGGGCGTGTCATCGAGTCGGCGGAGATCAGCGACCTCTTCCGCCGACCGCGCCACCCGTACACGCGCGCGCTGCTCGACTCGATCCCCAAGTCGGGGCGTCGCGAGCACGGCGCGCGTCTGCCGACGATCCCCGGCATCGTGCCTAGCCTCTTCGAGCTGCCGCCCGGTTGCCGCTTCCAGGACCGTTGCCCGGGCAAGGAGCAGCGCTGCGTCGACGAGGAACCCGCGCTCGAAGCGAACGAACCGGTGCGCCAAGTGCGCTGCCATTTCCCGCTGTCGATCGAGCGCCCCGTGCCCGTGATCGCGAATGCCCCGGCGGGTGAGGACGTGCCCGAATGACGAAGCTCCTCGACGTGAAGGATCTGGTGAAGCACTTCCCCGTGCGCGGCGGAGTGTTCAACCGCGTCGTCGGCAACGTGCATGCGGTGAACGGCGTCTCGTTCCACGTGAACAAGGGCGAGACCCTCGGCATCGTCGGCGAGTCGGGCTGCGGCAAGTCGACGCTCGGCAAGTGCGTGATCCGACTCCAGGATCCGACGTCGGGCGAGGTGCACTACGGCGGACAGGAGATCACGAGCCTTCCGCACGACGCGATGATGCCGTTCCGGCGGAAGATGCAGATCATCTTCCAGGACCCGTACTCGTCGCTGAACCCGCGCCTCACCGTGCGCGCGTTGCTGAAGGAAGTGCTGCTCTTCCACAAGCTCGTCCGCGGCGGCGCCGAGCTCGACGCGCGCATCGCCTCGCTCATCCAGAAGGTCGGCCTGCGACCGGAGGCGGCGGACAAGTTCCCGCACGAGTTCTCCGGCGGCCAGCGCCAACGCATCGGCATCGCGCGCGCGCTCGCGCTCGAGCCCGAGTTCATCGTCGCCGACGAGCCGGTCTCCGCGCTCGACGTCTCGATCCAGGCGCAGGTCCTGAACCTGCTCATGGACCTGAAGGACGAGTTCGGCCTGACGATCCTGTTCGTCTCGCACGACCTCAAGGTGATCGAGCACTTCTGCGACCGCGTCCTGGTCATGTACCTCGGGAGCGTGATGGAGGAGATCGCCTGCGAGGACCTGCACGCGCGCGCCAAGCACCCGTACACGCGCGCGCTGCTCGGCGCCAACCCGATCAACGACCCCGACGAGCGGCGTCCGCTGACGGTGCTCCAGGGGGACGTGCCGAGCCCGTACGATCCGCCGCAGGGCTGCCCGTTCGCCGGGCGCTGCGAGCTCGTGACGGATCGCTGCCGCGCCGAGATGCCGCCGGTCGAGGAGCGCGCCGACGGCTGGCGCGTCGCGTGTTTCGAGGTCTGAGCGCCGGCCGCGCGCTTTTCGGCAGCCGGACGCCTGCGGGGCTTTGCTAACCTCGGCGTCCGCATGAGCCGCCTGAAGACGATCCTGTTCGACGTCGACGACACCCTCTTCTCGACGACCGAGTTCGCGTCGCGCGCGCGTTCGAACGCGGTGCGCGCGATGGTCGCGGCGGGGCTCGACTTCCCGGAGGACGTCGTGCTGCGCGAGCTGGGCGAGGTGATCTCCGAGTTCTCGTCGAACTACGAGCACCACTTCGACAAGTTGATCCAGCGCCTGAGCCCGCACGGCCTGGTGGGGCGCAACCCGGCGCTCGTCGTCGCGGCCGGCATCGTCGCCTACCACAACACGAAGTTCCGCGAGCTCGCGCCCTACGACGACGTCAAGCCGCTGCTCGAGTCGCTCCGCGCCGCGGGCGTTCAAACCGGCGTCATCACGCACGGCTGGACAACGAAGCAGGCGGAGAAGCTCGTGCGCCTCGGCCTGTTCGAGCTCTTCGACCCGTGCGCGATCTTCATCTCGGACCAGATCGGGATCTCGAAGCCGAACCCGAAGCTCTACCAGCGCGTGCTCGACGAGCTCGGCCGCGCGCCGGCCGAGGTCATGTACGTGGGGGACAACCCGTCGCACGACATCGCGCCGCCGCAGTCGCTCGGCATGGTTGCCGTTTGGTCGAAGCGCGGCGCCAAGTTCGGCCTACCGGCCGGCGTCGTCCCGGATCACACGGTCGCCGACTTCGGCGAGCTGCGCACGATCCTCGCGAACGCCTACGGCGTCGCGGGCTGCGGCGCGTCCTGAGCGCGCGCGCACGAAAAAACCCGGCCGACGCGCGGGGCGCCGACCGGGCTGTCCGTGAGCTCGAGCGCCGCTAGCGCGCTTCGAGGTTCGAGAGCTCTTCCTTCACGTCCGTGATCCACGCGCGGATCATGATCATGAGGCTCTCGCGCTCGTCGTTGTATCCCTCTTCCTTGAAGAAGAAGCCGATGATCGGGATGTTCGCGATCCACGGCAGCTCGGCGCGACGCTCGACGTTGCGCAGGCGGGAGAGACCGCCGAGCAGCAGCGAGCCGCCGTCCGGAACGACGACCGTCGTGAACACGCTCTGCACCTGCAGCTCGGGCAGCTGGAACGTGACCGCGGCGGTCTGACCGGCGAGCGTGGTCGAGAAGTTCGTCAGCGAGACGACGTTCGCGACCGTCGGCTGGATCTCCAGCGTCAGGTAGCGACGGCTGTGGTGCACGGTGGGGCGGACGTCGAGGACGATGCCTTCCGTGAGCACGTTGATGACCGGGTCGGCGATCGCCTGGAACTGCGCAACCTCGACGTCGAAGTCCTGCACGTAGGCCTTCTGGTTCACGACCGTGACGTAGGCGCGCTGCGTGTTGTGCACGCTGAGCGTCTGGTCGTTGATGAGCTCCGCGTGCGAGCTCTTCTCGACGAGGCGCAGGATCATCGACAGCTCGAGGTCGTTCAGGAAGGTGTACTGCGCCGTCAGGCCGCCGATCGTCGACATGGCCGAGCCGAGCGCGTTCCCGAAGATGTTCTCCGTGCGGCCCTTGAAGTTGCCGTCCTGGCCGTCGTCGTAGAACGCGCCGGCCGACGGGGGTGAGAGCGTGACGCCGTCACCGCCGTTGTCGAGGTTCAGCGTCGGCGTGCCGCCGAGCGCGATGTCGTCCAGGTCCGTGTACGGGTTGCCCGGGTTGTCGAGGCCGCGCCAGTCGACGCCGATCTCCTGGATGAATCCGTCGCGGATCACCATGAACTTGGAGTCGATCGTGACGAGCGACGAGCTGAAGTTGCGCAGCTCCTCGAGGAACTGCTTCACCTTCTGCTGCACTTCGGGCGTGTGAACCACGACCATCGCGCCGCCTTCGACCGTGATCGAGATGCCGTCGTCTTCCCAGGAGCCGACCTCGACGTTTTCCTGCACCAGGGTGGCGAGGTCGTCGGGCTCGTTGATCTTCGGCTTCTCGGCGATCGCGCCGAACGGGCTGCCACCGTCGTCGTCCTCGATGTCGTCGATGAGACGCAGACGATGGATGCGCGGGCCGAGGAAGTCGGTCAGGCCGAAGGTCAGGTCCTGGATGTCGTGGTTGATGATGACCAGGTCACCACGCGCCTTCTCCTTGGTCGTGACGAGCACGGTCTCGTGGCGCACGGTCCAGGTGACGTCGGGGCCCGACATCTGCGTGACGAGGTTCAGCGCCTTCTCGGCGCTGAGCGCGTTCGTCAGGTTGAGGTTGTAGACGACGCCCTCCGTGAGCGCGGCGTCCTCGGCGAGCGGATCGACGACGATCGGCAGGCCGGTGATCACCTGGATGGCGCGGATGACGGTCGTGAGGCTCTCCTCGCTGTCGATCGAGAGGCCGGGGATGCGCGTGCTCGCGAGGCGTTCGCGCAGCTCGGTTTCGCCGGGATCGACCGACTGCGTCAGGTCGAGGCCGGGCCGCAGGGCGCGGTTCGCGGTGATCTTGTTCCAGTAGTCGATGTCGGGAAGCGTGATCACGCCTTCATAGGGGATCCGCATCTCGTCGAGCTCTTCCTGCCAACGCGCGTACTGCTCGCGCTTCTTGACGAGGAACTCCTCGCGGACGAGCTCGCGCCCCTTGCGGAACGCCGTGTCGCGAATGTCCATCGCGTACTCGTTGCGCGGGTCGAGGCGCAGCACGCGCTCGGAGAGGTCGATCGCGTCCTCGTAGTCCCCGGCGTTGAAGGCGCGGATCGTCTCGTCGAGCAGGTGCGCGAGCACGTTGTCGCGGCGCGTGCGGTCGCGCTCCTCTTGGAGGCGCAGCTGCTCGCGCGCTTCGCGCTCGGACTTGTTGCGGGCGACGGTCGCGGCGGCGTCGCGTTGCGAACGCACCTCGGCGAGCAGCTCGCGCGCCTCGGTCTCGATCCCCGACCACTCACCGGAGTAGGGGCTCAGGGTGACGATGTCGATGCAGAGCGTCAGCTCGACGATCGCCTGGGCGTAGTCGCCGCGCGCCTGGAGCACCTTGGCTTCGGACAGGTTTTGCCGCGCGTCGGCTTCGGCCTGGTCCTTCTTGAGGCGCCAAAGGTCGGCGAGCTGTTGGGCGCCCGACTCCAGGTTCGCGCCTTCGCGGCCGAGCAGGCTGCCGATCTCGGCGCGCAGCTTCTTGGCCTCGAGGTTGTCGGGGTCGAGTGCGAGCGCTTGCGCGACTTCGAGTTCCGCCTCTTCCAGACGCAGGCTCGACTTCAGGTTGCGCGCCGACTCGATGTGCGTGGTGACGAGGAAGCGCGTCTTCTGCTGTTGCAGCGTGAGCCCTTGCCACTCGTCTTGCAGGTACGTCTCCTGCTGCTGCTCCGTCGGAGCGGCGGGATCCGTGTCCGGTGTGCTCGCCGCACCGGCTTCCGGGGTGTCGTCGTTCGACGGACCGGAAGACGCGCACGAGGCGGCGAAGGTAACGGACAGACCAAGGGCGGTGGCGACGAAGATCCTCATCGTGTTCGCTTCGAAAGTGCTTGGGATGGGCGGCAGCCGAACAGGAACCCTTCCCATACCGGAACCAGGAGTCGGGACTACCGTTCCCGCGATCGTGGTGCTTGTTGGGACGCGTTTCCGCTCGGGGCAGGGGGGTCTTCCGGCGACTCTCGGGGGGCGGGGATCGAAGCGCGTTCGAGTCCCCGAATCCGACGCGCGGACCCGGCGACAGGGGGGCCGAAAGAGGGGCGCACGATAGCAGCTCCGCGCCGTACCGGCAATCGGCGATGCCAAAAACAACCCCCTAGGAGACAACGACTTAGGGCGATCGCTCGGGGTCGCTGCGGAGCGCTCGCACGCGCGCGTTCCGGCGCGCGTCGGCGGCTCGTCCGCGGGCCCACTCCACCGGCCTGGGGCGCGGCGGCGGACGCGACTCGGGTGAGCGCATTCGCTCCATCGTGGGACGCGCCGGGCGTTCCTGCGATCGCGCCCGAAGTCGTTGAAGTCGCACGACCTAGGACGGGCCCGCGGTCCGCGCGCCGCAGCGCGGCGCCGCGCGCATCCCGTCGGCGCGGGGCCGGGTCAGTGGGGGGGCGAATGCGCACGCTCCGCGCCGGCCTCCCGGAACGAACAACGCGCGACATCGGGCCGTGCCCGACGCCGCGCGTCGTGTGCCGTGCGGTGCCCCGCGCCGGTCCGTGTGGAACGGGCTACTTCTTGTACTCGCCCACGAACGTGACCTTGAGGAAGCCCGCGTCCGCGAGGGAGTCGAGCACGGGCACCATGTCGCCGTACGTCGTTCCCGGGCGGCAGTCGATCGTCGTCGGCGACTCGGGATCCTGGCGATAGAACTCCTGGAGCCACTTCGCGAGCTCGTCGACCTTGGCCGTCTTGCGCGGACCGATCTGGTACTGGAGCTGGCGGCCGGTGATGTAGTAGCGCCGATGGTTGTCCTTGTCCCACGGCGTGTCCTTCTCGTCGCCGCCGGCGAAGAACTTCTGGCCGGGCTCGCGCACGTTGATGACGACCTCGACCTTTTCCTTCGGCTCGGCGGGGGCGCTGTTCACACCCACGTCCTTCGGCAGGTACGCGGCGAGCTTGCCCTCGAGCAGTTTGAACTTCAGCGTGCACAGGAAGAAGATCAGGAGCAGGAACGTGACGTCGATCATCGGCGTCATCTCCATCTCGATCTCTTCGGACGCGATCTCACTGAGCTTCGACATCGTCAGTTGTCCTCCGCGGCCTTGCGCGCTTCGACCTTGTCCGGATCCTCGGAAGCGGCCAACTCGAGCTTCCAGATCTGGATGCCCTTCTTGCCGCAGATCTCCATGATCCGCTGGATGTACTTGAACTCGGTGTACTCGTCGGCGCGGATCATGAGCGGGTTGTCGGGCAACTCGGCTCCCACTTCGGAGTCGAACACCTTGGGCATCCGGTTGGCCTGATCGACGAGGAAACGCTCGAGCCGCGTCATGTCGTCGCCGTCCACCTCGGGGTCGTACTTCTCGTCCTTCTTCACGATCATCCGCCCGCTCTGCGGGATGTTGATGATCGGACGGACGAGGTCCGGCGCCGGCTTGTCCTCCACGGCCGAATTGGCCGTCGGCAGCACCAGGTCCTCGAGGTCCTGTTGCGTGAGGTCGGTGATGATCATGAAGAAGATGATCAGCAAGAACACGACGTCGATCATCGGCGTCATGTTCATGTCCATCTCCGTCTGGGAGTCGTGCTTGTTGATGTTCATGGTCCGCGTGCCCTCCTGGGCTTTCTACCCGTGCCGCGCCGGTCGGTGACGAACGACGGGTGCTTCGGCTCGCCCCCGCGCCGAACGGGCGCGGGGGGCGGAGCCAAAGCCGGGACTACGCACCCTCGGGGCGGAAGCGCTCGAAGAGGTCCTCGACGATCGCGCCGACCTCGATGACCGAGCGGATCAGGTTGTTCCGCATGTAGGCGAAGGCCGCCGTCACGGGAATGGCGACGACGAGCCCGAAGAGCGTCGTCAGGAGCGCCTGGGAAATACCGTTGGCGAGGTCGGCCGGGTTGGCCTGGCCGCCACTGGTCGCGATCGTGTTGAACGCGAGCACCATTCCGGACACCGTGCCGAGCAGACCCATCATGGGCGCCACGTTGGAGATCAGCGACAGCCAGCCGATCTTCTGGTGCAGCTTGACGGCTTCCTCGTCGCCCATCTCTTCGATGGACTTTTCGATCACCTCGAAGGAGTGACCGATCTTGGCGATGCCGGCGCCGGCGACGCGCGTGAGGAAGCTCGGCTCGTTCTCGCACAGCTCCATCGCTTCCTGGAACTGGTCCTCGTCGAACAGGGCTTGGATCTCGTCGATGAGCTCCGGCGGCGCGAGCTTGTCACGCTTGAGCGAGATGAAGTTCTCGATCACGAGCGCGAGCGCGACGACCGAGAGCAGGATGATGAGCCATCCGAAGATGCCGGAGTCCTTGATCAGCTTGCCGATCGTGAGGTCGTCGGGCTTCGTCGTGGCTGCCGCCCCGCCGTCTTGTGCGAAGGCGGGCGCCGCGAAGACGAAGATGGCGACGACGCCGAGGAGGAGGAACGGCAAGTAGGAGAAGAACTGAGTCTTCATCCGGGAACGGATCGATTGGAAATCCATTCTCGATGAACTCCTTGGGTTGCAGGGGAGAGTGGTGGCGGAAGCGCCGGGCCCGGCGCGGAGGTCGGTGGCTGGACCTACAGATCCTTGAGAAGCTCCTGGGCCCGGAGCACGGAGGGCGTATCGGCGTACTCGGATAGAACCGTCTCGAGCCAGGACTTGGCTTGGGCGCGACCGTTCGAGTCCGAGAGTTTGATGGCACAGTCGGCGAGGCCGACGAGGGCGCGGGCCACGCGATCGCGGTCCGTGTAGTCGAGCGCGGAGACCTGCGCGAACTCGATCTCGGCCTCGCGGAAGCGGCCGTCGGCGAGCAGCGTCTCGGCGAGTCCGAGGCGCGCGCCGAAGCGCTGTGAGCCGGTCTTGGGCGAGCTGCTGAGTTGCCCTTGGAAGAACGTCTTCGCCTGCGACAGGCTGTTCGCGGCCAGCAGGCAGAAGCCTTCGCCCAGGCGCGCGTCGGCGTGCGTCGCGCTGAGCGCGCGGTGCGCCGGGCTGCTCTCGCCGACCGAGGCGAGCACGCTGGTCAGCGCCGTGGCGACCGAGCCGAAGAGCTCGCGCGCGGCGTCGCGGTCTCCGGCGAGGAGCGTCGAGCGCGCAGCGGCCAAACCCGCGTCGTAGCAAACCTCGAGCGAGTAGCCGGCGGTCGCGGTCTCCGCCTGCACTTCCCCGTAGAGCGAGCGATAGGCCTCGGCCGAGCCGGCGAAGTCGCCGGACAGGAGCTTCGCGCGGCCGAGGAGCGCGCGCGCGCGCGGCACCTGGCGATCTTCGGGGTAGTCGGTGAGGAACGTCTCGAGCTGGCCGACGGCCGACTGGAACGCGGACTTGTCCGCGAGGGAGCGGCGCATCCACGACTCGGCGGCGCGCAAGCGCGCGGCAGCCTTGACGACGTCGCGCGCCGAGGCATCGCTCGCCGCAACCTGGAACTTGGCGGCCGCGTTCTCGAAGTCGCCGCGGTCGAAGTACGCGGTCCCGTCGACGAAGGAGGGCGGCACGTCGCCGAAGACGACGCCGGCGACCTGATCCGAACTGATGTTGCGGTCGCGTCCGCCGGAGTCGATCACCGTGCGCGTGAGCGTGTTCTCCTTGATCGACCCACGCCACGTCTTCGCGCGTCCCGCGTTGTCGATCCAGGACACTTGATCGGGGCGCTGGGCGCTCGCCGTGGGCGCCGGGAGCAGCGCACCGGCGATCGCGAACGCGCCGAGCGTGCGCAGCGCGGTCGCCCGGAGGCGCGCGCCGAAGGGACGCTCGAACAACGATTTGGAGACTTCCATCGGGTCTGAAGGGGCGGCCATTCTAGCGGTGGGGGGGAGGGTCACAACCCGGAACTTGCCGGGCGCGTCGGGTGGTCGGGTGGCTAGCGGACCTTGTCGAGCAGCCAGAGGAAGCGACGCTGGAGCGTGTCGTTGCCGCACTTGTCGGCGACGTCGCCGAGGCGCGTGTCCGCGGTCAGCGACTGCAGGTTCTCGATCAGGACCTTGGCGTTCGAGGTCTGCTCGGAGTCGTCCTTGCCCCATTGCCAGTAGGCGTAGGCCGTCTCGAACTTGAGCTGGTACCAGTCCGCCGTGTACTTCTCGCTCGCGCCCTCGGAGTCGGTCAGCTTGCGCAGGAAGCCGGTGGCGATCTCGAGGTCCTCGAGGCCGCCGGTGCCCGGGACCTCGACGATCGTCGTCCCGTCGCCCTCGAGCCAACCGGTGACGGCACGGCACCAGGAGCCGACCGTGATGGAGGACGCCTTGCGCGTGTCGCTCTCTTCCTTGGGGATCAAGGGATCGAGGACGGCGTAGGCCTCCGGGACGCGCTTGAGCTCGAGCAGCACGAGGCCGAGGTCCGGACGGACGAACCGGTCGACGTCGTCGGCCTGGGACGTGCCGAACTGGCTGACGATCTTGTTCAGCACCGTCTCGGCTTCGGTCCACTGGCCGAGCTCGATCCAGAGCGTCGACTCCTTGCGCATGTTGTTGAACGACGGCTCGCTGGCGAGCGCGTTCGCGAGGCGCAGGTAGTCCGCCATCTGCTCCTTGAGCGCGCGCGCCTTCTCGGTGTCGCCGCTCGCTTCCGCCTCTTCCTGCTCGGCCTTGAGCGCGTCGAAGATCTGGAGCGACGTGAGCCCCGTGCGCTCGTGCGTCCCGAACTGCTCGCGCATCGCCGCGACCACCCGCTTGGCGGCGCCGAGGTCCCCGCTCGAGAGGTGCGCCTTGGTGAGCATGTACATCGCCGTCGGCGCGTAGTCGGTCTGCTCGGAGAAGTCCTTCGCGTAGGTTTCGAACTGCTTGATGACCTCGGCCCAGTCGCCGGCGCTGTACGCGATGCGCCCGAGGTAGAAGCGCGCGATCGCCATCGACTCTTCGCGGACGCTGCGCTTCGTCGCATCGACCGGCTTCGTGCGCGGATCCTGGACGTAGACGTCGAGGTAGCGCGTGAACTCCGCCTTCGCGTTGACCGTGTCCTCGAGCTTGTAGAGGCACAGCGCGGCCTTCACGACCGCCTTCTCGTAGTCGTTCGAACCTTCCTCGACCTCGAGGTAGCGCTTGCGCGCCTCGTTGTAGTCCTTCGACGCGTACGCGCGGTCCGCCTGGCGGAACGTGATCGTTCCGGTCTGCGAACCGACGTTGCGCAGGATGTTCTCGGCCTCGAGGTAGAGGTTCTCGAGCAGCGGATCGTTGGCCGACTCCGTGCGCGCGGTCCCGATCGCCCGGTAGTACCCGTTCGCGATCTTTTCGTCGTAGTCGGGATCGCCCTGCCACTTCGTCGCGCCATCGCGGAACGCCATCGCGGCCTCGAGCGGACGCTCGAGCTTGCGCAGCGAATCGCCGATGTGGAACAGCACCTTCGGGGCGTAGATGCGCTGCGTCGCTTCGTCCCGCGCGTCGAGCTGGGCGAGGATCGTCTTCAGTCCGCGGATCGCGCGCGAGTAATCCTTCGCGAAGTAGTCGCCCTGGGCGGCCTCGAACAGGATGTCGGGGGAGACGACGACGCCCGGACGCTCGATGATCTCGGAGATGACTTTCTGCGCGCGCGTCTGCAGCGTGTTGCCCTTGTTCGCGTCGTTGACGGTCTGCGCGATCGAGAGCGCGAGGTCGAGCGCGGAGCGCGCGTTGCGGTTGCCGGAGAAGCCCTCGCTCGCCATCTCGTCGGGCGTCGCGAACCAGGCCAGGTTGCCGCCCGTCAGCGTGCCGCCGACGTACCCGTCGGAGTCGACGAGCGCGCGCGCCGCGGCGAGCAACGACAGGTGTCCCTGCGGCTGGATGTCGAAGCCCTCGGTCTTCCACATGTTGTAGAAGTGGAGCGCGTAGTGGCACGCCGTCGGGAGGTCGTCCTGCAGCTGGTAGGCCTCGATGACGAGTGACATGGCCTGCTCGGCGAGGCTCCAGCGGATGACCTTCTCTTCGAACGTGAGGTCGTCCCAACCCTGCAGCTGGCGCGCTTCGTCGTTGTCGGGCAGCACGATGCTGACGACGTACTCCGAGAAGTCGGACGCCTCTTCGTACAGCGACTGCGCCATCTTGACGCGCGCCAGCAAGAGGTACGCGTTGAACGTGTAGACGGACGTGTCGCCGGCCTCGAGCGCGAGCGACTCGAGCGTCGACTCCGCGCGCGAGAAGAAGTAGGTGCCGTCGTCCGCGACGTTGGCGAGCGTGAGCAGCATCTGCCCCTGGTAGAGCATCAGGCGCCAGCGCTCGTTCTTGTCGGCCTGGGAGGTCGCGCCGGCCGTGTCGTCGATG
Organism: Planctomycetota bacterium; assembly: GCA_029259605.1. Taxonomy (GTDB): domain Bacteria; phylum Planctomycetota; class UBA1135; order UBA1135; genus OFTM281. The sequence goes on from JAJDEV010000182.1 coordinate 38,896, forward strand.
AGGTCGGTGATCAGTTCGAGGCCGCCGTCGACGACCTCCTTGATCGTGGCGCGCGCCGCGTCGGCGTCCGCGCCGATCACTTCCTCGAGCTGCATCTCGAGGATGCGTCCGTACTGGTTGACGAGGTCGACGTAGCTCTTCTGCGCGGCCGGGATGTAGTCGGAGCGCGAGTGGTCCTCGAGGAACTTGCGGTAGGAGTCGATCGCGCTCCCATAGAGCTCGAGCCGCTTGTCCTTGTTGCCCTCGGCCTTCGCCGCCGACGCGTAGACGTCGCACTTGAGCAGCCCGAGTCCCTCGAGCTGGGAGTCGTTCAGGTCGCGGCTCTCGAGGCTCGCGATCACCTCTTCCGCCAGTTCGACGTACGCGAAGCGCGACGCGAGTCGACGCGCGAACTCCATCTCGGATTGCACGAGGCGCGAACTCTCCGCCGTGTCGCTCGCGGCGTGGGCGGGCGGGGTCGCGGCGAGCGTGGCGACGGAGGAGAGGACGGCGAGGCGAAGGAGGGCTGCCGGCTTCATGATCGGGGGTCTGGGTGCGGGACGAGTTCGGCGGGTCCGGGCGGGCGGCGATCCGAGGGACGGCGCCCGCGTGCATTCCGACGCGTCGCGTCGGAAACGCCGGTGGCGTTACCCGAGTGGCGCGCGCGAGTTTCGGCCGAAGGAAGGACGCCGGTGAGATTCACCGCGCCTGGAGTTCAGGGGGAGGGGAACGAAAGCGGGTCCTCCGCGTGGAGGACCCGCTTCGATCGGTTCGGTTGCCCCGCGCGCGCGATTCGTTCGGAGAGCCGCGCGTGCGGACGGGGACGGAGCGGGTTCGAGCCTAGCGCGGCTGGAGCTGGAGCGTCTCGTCGAGGCCGAGCTGGGCCGCGGTCGGCTCGTGCTCGGTCGGGATGACGATGGCCGCCTTGATCAGCACCAAGAGCTTGCGGTTCGTGACGAACGTGCCCTGGCGCTCGAAGAAGAACGACAGGATCGGGATCTTGTTCAGGATCGGGACGCCGGTCCGCAGGTCCTGCTCCTCGTGCACCTTCATGCCGCCGAGCAGCACCGTGCCGCCGTCCGGCATCGGGATCGACGTCCGCACGCGCGAGATGTCGAGCTCGGGCAGCTGGATCGTGACCGAGTTGCCGGAGACGCCGAGCGAGGTGGTGAACGTGCTGATCGGGCGGCGCAGTTCGGCCACCGTCGGGCGCAGCTCGAGGGTGATGAAGCGACGATCCGCGGAGACGACCGGGCGAACGTCGAGCACGACGCCGTCCTCGACCACCGAGATGATCGGGTCGGCGATCGAGGCCGCCTGCGCGATCTCGACGTCGAAGTCCTGGACGTAGGCGATCTGATTCATGACCGCGAGGTTCGAGCGCGCGGTGTTGAACACCAGCACGCGCGGCGCGGTGACGAGCTCGACGCGCTCCGACTTGGAGACGGCCGTCAAGATCATCTGCAGCTGCAGGTCGTTCAGGTAGGTCCACTGGAACTGCAGGCCGCCGGAACCGGTGAGCACGTCCTCGTCGCCGAGGAACTGGTCGTAGAGCGTTTCGGTGCGCGCGCGCACGTCGCCGTCGCCGCCCTCGTCGTAGAACGCGCCGAGGCTGGTCTCCGTGCCGACGTCGGCGCCGAGCGACTGCTGCGCGCTCGGGTTGCCGAAGTCGTTGAAGAACTGGTTCGTGCCCTGGCCCGGTGAACCGAGGCCACGGAAGTCGACGCCGATGTCCTCGAGGAAGTTGTCCTCGACTTTCAGGAAGCGCGCTTGGATGTCGACCATGATGCCGGTCGCTTCGCGCAGGTCGTCGAGCAGCTTCTGGATCAGGTCCTGCACTTCCGGCGTCTGGTTGACGACCATCGTGCCGTTCGAGAACGTCAGGCTGTTGGCCGGATCCGCGTCCCACGACTCCGCCGCGACGTTGTCGCGGATGAGCGTGTCGAGCGAGTCCTCGGCGAGGACCAGGCCCTCGCGCTCTTCGATGTCCTCGTCGATCTCCGGCACACCGCCGGACGGGTTGATGTTGATCTCGCGACCGGGGAAGTCGGTGATCGGGCGGATGATGTCGCGCACCTCGTACATGCGCAGGATCTGACCGCCGACGAGCTCCTCGGCCGTGACGAACTTGACGACGCCGTCCTCGATCTTCCACCGCAGGTTTTCGCGCACCTCGGTGATGATGTTGAGCAGCGAGAGGACGCTGCGATCGGGGAGGTCGAGCAGCACGGACGTCTCGTCCGTGTCGAGCTCGTCGGTGACCTTGGGCGAGATCACGAAGTTCACGCCCGAGACGTTCTGCAGGTAGGCCGCGACTTCGTCGAGCGGAGCGCCGTCGCCGTCGACGCCGAAGCGCGCGGGGACGCGGCTCGAGCCGAGGCGCGCGAGGATCGCTTCCTTGTCGGCGGACGCGATCGGGTCCTCGGCGCTGAACGCGTGCGGCTTGCGCTTGCGCACTTCCTTCCAGCGGTTCGGGTCGAACACGAGCGTGTCGGACTGCGGCACGCCCATGGTCGCGAGCTCGTCGAAGGTCCGGATCCAGTTCTCGCGGTACTTGCGGGCGTTGTCCTCGGACTTGCGCTGGTGGCGCGCGCTGCGCGCGATCTCACCGAGCTTCGTGGCGTGCTCGTTGCCCGGATCGTAGAGCAGGATCTGGTCGACGAGCGTCTCGCAGACGCTGTAGTTCTCCTGGTGGAACGCGGTGTTCGCGTCGGAGTACAGCTTGCGCAGCTTCGTCTCGCGGTAGGTGCGCTGCTCCTCTTCGCGGTCGAGGCGCTCGCGGTTCGCGGCGGTGCGCGCGGCCTCGTCGGACTCCTGACGGGCGGTCTCGGCGAACTCGACCGCGGAGGCGAGCTTCTGGGCGACGAGCTGTTCGTTCAGCGACGAGCCCGAGATGAGCGGGTGGTAGCGCAGGATCGACTCGGCGCGACGGTACGCGTCGATCGCGTCGTCGTACTGGCCGAGGCGCATGAAGTTGTCGCCGTCCAGCGTCAGCTGCTCGGCCTCGAGGCGCGCCTGCTGGCGACGCACGTTCTCGCGCTCCACGGCGTCGTCGAGGAACTGCGAGGCGCTCTGGTAGTCGTCCCCGAGGAGCGCCTGCACGCGGCGCATGCGCTCGCGGGCGTTCTGGTTGTCCGGCATGACCTCGACGGCTTGCGCGTACTCCGAGAGCGCGCTGCGCAGGTCCATGCGCTCGAAGAGCTCGTCGCCGCGGGCGATGAACTGGTCCGCCAGGTAGGAGCGGTGCTCGCGCAGACGCTCGACGCGTTGCGCGGCGTCCTGTCCGTCCTGGCCGTCCTGCGGAACGACGGTGGTCGCGGTCGACGGCTTGGGCGCCGACGCTTCGACCGGCGCGCTCTCCGGAACCGCGGGGCTCGGGTCGGCGACGTGGATTTCGGACGACGTCGGCGTGGGTGCTTGGCAGCCGGCGGCGAGGAGAACCAGACTCGAACAGAGGAGGGAGCGGGTGCGCATGGTTTCGAGTTGCTCGACCGGGTCGAACCGGAATCGTCGGTGCGAACCGAAGTCGGTCGAACCTGGGTGGGTGTGGAGAAAACGAATGGGGGGGACGCGTCGAAACCGGTCTGCGGTGCGGATGGCCGTCAGCGGTTCTCTCCAAAGTTCCCGTCAAGGTGCGCGACGTCGGCGACGCGAGCAGCGCGTGCTCGCGGCGTCGGTTCGATCGTCGCGCGACCGTCCGGAGTTCGGGAGGATCGGGGATCCCATCGGTCGGGTCGTGGAACGGCGCGCGTTCCGCGGGACCGAATGCAGGGGGTTCGGTGCGCGTTGATTGGGCGGAGTCTAGAAAGAGCGGGCCGCGTCTCGGCCACGCGGGCGGTCGACGCGGAAGCGGTCGTCGTCGCGAGCTCCACGCGGGAGGTCGCGGCATCAGGGAACGAACAGAACCCGCGCGCTGATCCAAACTTAAGGACCGGCATTTGGGCGCCATTGAGCCGGGGCGGGAGGATAGCCGCGGTCCCGTCAACGGTCAACTGAGCGCCCTACCGGCCAGACGCCCCGGAGTTACGGCGCCGGAGCGTCGCCGTCCTCGAACGCAGGTCACTTCGGACGGCCGAGTCCCAGCTCGCGCATCGCCAGCTGGATGTCCTTCCAGCACTCCTTCTTCATGGAAGGGGAGCGCAGCAGGAAGGCCGGGTGGTAGGTCGGGACGACCTTGCGCCCCCCGCGCATGTGCACGCGGCCGCGCAGGCGGCCCATGGACTCCGTCGAATCGAGCAGGTGCTGGGTCGCGTGGAGGCCGAGCGGGATGAGCACCTCGGGATCGATTAGCTCGATCTGGCGGTCCAGGAACGGCGTGCAGAGGGCTTTTTCGGCCGGAGTCGGGTCCCGATTGTCCGGCGGGCGGCACTTCAGCACGTTGGCGATGGACACTTCGCGCCGCGAGAGGCCCATGCCCTTCTCGATGATGTCCGTGAGCAGCTGACCCGCGCGGCCCACGAAGGGCACGCCCTGTTCGTCCTCGTTCTGCCCCGGCGCCTCTCCAATAAAGAGGACGCGCGTTTTCCCTGTGCCGCCGTCCGGACCGTCCGCGAAGACCGTCTGGGTGCGCGTCTCGCAGAGGGCGCAGGCCCGGCAGGCGGCCACCACGGCCTTCAGGCCGACCAAATCGGCCGTCTCGAGGGCAAGACGGCGGTTTTCGGCCACCCGGGCCGGATCCGCACCGCCGCCCGCGTCGGGCGCGGGGCCGGATGCGGGGGGCGCCTGCCGCGGCGCAGGCGGCGGAGCCGGAGCACTGGCCCGCGGGGGCGCGGCGACGCGCACGACGCCGCGGTCGGCTTGGCGGCCGAGTTCCGCCGCCAAACCGCGCACGAGCGTCGCGAGTTCGTCCTGGCGCGCGCCGTCCTGTGCTCTGTTCTCCATGGCGTCCGATCGATCCTAGCAGGCCTGCTCGCAGGTGCCCGTTCGTTGCCGCGCCGGAATGCCGAGCAGGCGCACTTCGTCGTCGTCGGCGGCGCGCGCCGTGTCGAGCGCGAGCTCCACGTCGACGAGCGCGGCGGGACGTGCGGGGAGGTGTTCGAGCGGGATGCGCACGCGTTGGTAGCGACCCGACAGGCCGACCGTGCCCTCGAGCGCGATCGTGTCCCGCGCGCCGACGAGTTCGCGCCGGAACGCTTGGCTCAGCTCGTGCGCGACCTCGGACAGGCGCGCGCGCCGCTCGCGCACGTCCTCCGGCGCGCACTCCGTTCCGATCGTGCTCGGCACCGCCGCGGCGGTGCCCGGTCGCGGGGAGAACGGAAAAACGTGAAGTCGCGAGAATTGGGCTCTACGCACGGTTTCGAGCGTGTTCTCGAAGGCGGCTTCGTCCTCGCCGGGGAAGCCGACGAGCACGTCTGCGGTGAACGCGGGGCGATCGAGCACGGCGCGGATGCGATCGCAGCAGGCGAGGTACGTCTCGACGTCGTACCAGCGATTCATCGCGCGCAACACGCCGTCGTCGCCGGCTTGCATCGGCATGTGCAGGTGCTGCGCGATGCGCCGCGGATGCGCGGCCAGCGCTTCGAGCACGGGCCCCGTCACCTCGGTCGCCTCGATCGACGAAAGGCGCATGCGCCAGTCGATCGGCGCGCCGTCCGCGCCCTCCACTTCGACCGCGGCGAGGCGCTCGAGCAGCACGCCGAGATCGGTCCCGAGGTCGCGCCCCCAGTGCCCGATGTGGATGCCGCAGAGCACGATTTCGCGGTGCCCGCTCGCGAGCAAGCGCTCGACCTCGCTCGCCAGCTCCTCGGCCGGCCGCGAACGGCTCGGCCCGCGGACGGAGGGGATGATGCAGAAGGCGCAGGCCATGTCGCAGCCGTCCTGGATCTTGAGGAAGGCGCGCGTGTGGCCCGCGAACTCGGTGATTCCGGCCGGGATGCCGAGCTCCTCGGGGTCGAGCTCGTGCCCCAGCTCGCGCAGGAAGTGCACCGGCCGTTTGGCCTCGCCGTTCCCGAGCACCCACTCGACGCCCGGCAGCTCGCGCAGGATCTCCGGCTCGCTCTCCGCCAGGCAGCCGGTCATCGCGATGCGCACGTCCGGGTTCTCGCGCGCCAGGCGCCGCGCGAGTTGGCGCGCCTTGCGACCCGCCTCGGCCGTGACCGTGCAGGTGTTGATCACGACCAGGTCGGCGGAGCTCCCCGACTCGCGGTCGGTCTCGCGCCAACCGCGGCGTAGCAGCGCCTCGCGCAGGACCTGCGTGTCGTACTGGTTCGCCTTGCACCCGAAGGTCACGAAGCGCACGCGGTCGTCGGTCTGGGTGCTCACGCTGCGCATGGTAGTCGCTCGCGCGGCGCTCGATAGACTGGCGCGCCGGTTCTCTCGTCTCCGGTCCCTTCGCGCCCCTTCCGCATGCTTCTCGAGTCCCGCTTCCGTCCTCCCGCCGCGCTCGTTCTGGGGCTCGCCCTGACCCTCGCGGGTTGCGGCTCCGAATCCGGTGCGTCCGCGACCCGGGCCGCGGAGGCCTACCCGCTCGATCCGCGCCTGGCCGAGGTGCGCGACGCGCTCGATGCGGGGATTCCCGACGCCGCGATCACGCTGCTCGATCAGCTGGGGGACGAGGCCGGCGTCGAGGCGCTCCTCTTGCGCGCGCGCGCCGTGCTCTTCCAGGGGGACGCGGTCGGCTCGCTGAAGCGCATCGCCGACGCGAAGCGCGTCCATGCCCAGACGTCGGCGGACGGGGAAGCGGCGCAACCGGACGCGCGCATCCTCGCGACCGAGGTCGAGATCTACGTCGCGCTCGATCGGATTGCCGCGGCGCAGGACCTGCTGCGCGAGGCGTACAAGGCCGTCGGCCGCACGCCCGAACTCGAACGCGCACGCGGCGTCCTGCTCATTCGCACACCGGGCGGCGGACGCGAGGGGCTCACGGCGCTCGAGACCGCGCGCGAACTCGCGCCCGGCCTCCCGTTCGTCGGCTTCCCGCTCGCCCAAGCGCACCACCTCGTCGGACGCGAGGCGCTCGGGGCGCAGGCCGCCGATCAGGCGCTGGTGCACGCGCTGCTCGCGCGCGAGTACGACCCGCTCGACCCGAGCTTCCGCGAGCTCGAGGCCGAAGCGCGCGCCGGGTTGGGCGACTTCCAGACGTCGCTCGAGCTCTATCGCGATCTCGTGACCGAGGGCCGTCCGCTCGGCGACACGCTGGCGATCATGCACAAGAACTGGGGCACCCAGCTCCTGCTCGAGCAGCGCAAGGACGAGGCGGTCGCGCAGTACTGCGCGGCGCGCGACCTCGGGCTCGAGCTCGGCGAGTTCGCGTCGGCGCTCCTCGTCGATCACGCGCGCGCGCGCATCGACCAGGGGCTCGAGCGTGTCGCGCTCGAGGACTGGTCCGGCGGTGCGGAGCGCTTCCGAGCGGCGATCGACCTCGCCCCGGACAGCGTCGAGGCCTGGAACCACCTCGGCGTCTGCCTCTTCCGCCAGGGCGAGTACTACGAGGCCGGCGAGGTGTGGACCGAGGTCCTCGTGCTCGCCGCGCGCGACGGGATCCCCTTGCCCGAGCCCGTCCATCTGAACCTCGCGCGCGCCTGGCGCCTCGCCGACGAAACCGAGCGCGCCTATGCCACGCTCGCGGACTTCCTGGACGGTGCGCCCGCCGCCGACGCGCCCTGGGTCGCCGAGACGCGCGCCATGCTCGCCCGCCTCGAGGCCGAGAACGTGGGCGACGGCTAGCCGGGATCCTTCATGACGCTTCACCGAGGTCGACGCAGCTAGGCGCCAGATCAGCACTTCCCTCCCTCACCGGGTTCGACGACCCGTCCAGGTCGCCTGCACGCGCTTCGGTCGCGAAGCGCTGATATGGCGCGCAGCTGCGTCGATCTCGGTGAAGGCTCATGAATGATCCGGCCTAGCCCGGATCATTCATGAGCATGCACGCCAAAAGCTGCGAGAGACCGGCTACGCCGGTCTCTCGGCCCCTGCCGGCACATTGCGAACATCGGCGTCCACCACGACGTGAAAAGGTCGCCTCCGGGGCCAACGCCCGCAAAGCACCGGCAGGAACCGAGCTGCAGCTACTGCCGCACATCCTCGTGAATGATCCGGGCTAGCAGCCCGTCGGAGAACTCATGACCCGCTCGAGCCCGAGTGGATCGTGAGTCTCTTGAACTGACTGCATTGGTGTTGCGCCTCTCACCTCAATTCTGGTCTCGCGCGGTCACCGACGCCGGTTTGAGCCGGACTCCCTCGGAGAACCCCCAACCCGGGGCTCCGCCAAGGAAGACGTAAACCGTGTTTCAGCCCCCGCGCGCCGCCCAAACCTCGAGTTGAGCAAGGGCCGAGACGTGGAATGCGCGTCCAACATCACCGTCGAGCAACACCTAGGCAGTCAGTTCATGAGTTTCTCGACGGGCTGCCTGCCCGGAAGCGGTGGCGATCCGTTGACCCTCGGGTCGCTCGCGAAGTACCCTCAGTCGTTCGCCTGGACCGAGCGAGTCGTGTGCGACCCCTTCCTTCAAAGGGGCACCGGACTCCGCGTCGCGGCGATGACCCCATGGCCTCCCGCAAGAAGAACCTGCTCGAAGCGTTCCAGAGCGCGAACGCCGAGTCCAAGCCCGCCGCGCCGCAGCCGGTGGCGCCCGTGACTCCGGTGGCGCCGAGCCGTGCGCCCGCCGCTCCGCCGGCGAGCGCCGAGCCCGCCCCGCAGCGCGCCGCGCTGGCCGGTGGCGCCGGATCGCGCGACGCGGATCGGGACGCGACGGCCGCGCGCCGCGCCGCGCTCGCCGCGGAGTACGGGATCCGATCGACGCCGTCGCTCGGCACCGTGCTCGCCGTCGGGCTCGCCTTTGCGCTCGGGATCGCGATCGGACGCGGAACCGCGGGCAAGGTCGAAGCGGCCGAGGGCGATGCGGACACCGCAGCGCTCGACGACTTCGCTCCGAACACGCCGAGCGCCCGACCCGCGCAGTCGCCGCGGCGCGAGGACGGCGGCGCCGGTGGAGCGGGCATCGTGCCGTCCCAGAACAACACCGCGCCGGCGAGCACGACGAACGCGGGATCCGAAGCCGGTACGTCCGCGCTCTTCGACGTCGAGAACGAATTCACCGTCGTCGTCGTGGCCTACGGCGAGACGCAGACCGACCTCGCGTGGTCGACCTACGACTTCCTGCGCGACGCGGGGGTTCCCGCGTTCCGTCCGTACCTGGTGCGCGACAAGCTCGTCATCTTCGCCGGCGCCGCGCCGACGCGGGGCGAGCTCGCGTCGATCGAACGAAGCGTTCGGGGCCTGACCTACAACGGGAACACCGGCGTGTTCGGCGACGCGTACACGATTCCGATCTCGAACTTCGTGCGCCGCTGATCCGCGCGCTCCTCCACGCCGGCCTCGAACGAGCCGGTGCTCTTCACGCAGACCACGAGTCTTTCTCAGCAATCCCATGTCCATCCATTCCAGCTTGCGCGGCGCCGACACCCTGACGGGCGAGCGCAGCGTCCTCTCGCGCGTCGAGCGCATCGCCAAACTGACCAAGGCCGGCCGCTTCGACGCCGAGAAGGACTCCGTCCTCGGCCTCCCGAAGGTGCGCACCAAGTTCAAGGTCGCCGGCGCGAAGAAGAAGAAGGAAGACAAGGCCGAAGACGCCGCCGAGGCCGAGACGAAAGCGAAGGCGTAACCGACGGGCTCGCCGCGTCGTCGCTGAGGCGCGCCGCGGGCCTTTCCGTGCTTCGCCCGCGGTCGTTCGCCCATGTCTCTCTCCCCGAGCCCCGCCACGGGCGCCGTATCGCGCGCCGTCTCCGCGCCCGTACTCGAAGTCTTCGCTTCGGTGCAAGGGGAGGGGATGCACGTCGGCGAACCGCAGGTGTTCCTGCGCCTCGCCGGTTGTCCGCTGCGCTGCCAGTGGTGCGACACGCCGGGCTCGTGGGCGCTGCCCGCGAACGACGCGGCGCGCGCGCGGATCGGCGGCGCGCGCGACGAGGACGGTTGGGCGACGCCGTTCCGCGTGGCGACTTGGATCGCCGAGGTCGAGCGCGGTGAGCCGCGGACGATCAGCGTGACCGGTGGCGAGCCGCTCCTCTGGCCCGCGTTCCTGCGCGAGCTGCCGACGTTCACCGGCGAGCGCCGCCTGCACCTCGAGACGGCGGGCGCCCATCCGGCGGAGCTCGAGGACGTGCACGCGGCGTTCGATCACCTCAGCGTCGACCTGAAGTTGCCGGCGGACATGAACGCGCCCGTCGCGCTCGACGCCGCGTCCGACGTGCCGACGAGCGAGGCCGAGTGGGCGCACGCGCGCCGCCGCGTCCTCGCGCTGCTCCACGAACGCGCGGCGACGTTTCCCGACAAGGACGCGTGCGTGAAGATCGTCGTCGCCGGCGGCCGCGCGCCGCGCGCGTTCGAACCGCTCCTCGACGACGTGATGCGCATCGCTCCGGACGTCCCCGTCTACTTGCAACCCGCGACGCCGATCGGGCGCGTGGACGCGCCCGCGCCCGACGTCTTGTTGGAGCTCGCCGAGCTCGCGCTCGATCGCGAGCTCCTCGTCCGCGTCGTGCCGCAGGTTCACCGCGCACTGCGTCTGCCCTGAGGCTGAACATGGGATCGAACGAACAAGCAGGTCGCGCGGGATACGTGCCGCGCGTCGCCATCGTCGGGCGGCCCAACGTCGGGAAGTCGACGCTGCTCAACCGCATCTGCAACAGCCGCGTCGCGATCGTCGAGCCGTCCGCGGGCGTGACGCGCGACCGCGTCAGCGTGCGCGCCGTGCTCTCGACGAGCGACGGCGAGCGCCCGATCGAGGTGATCGACACGGGTGGCGTCGGGATTGTCGACCGCGACGACCTCGGCCCGCACGTCGAGGAACAGGTGCGCTCCGCGTTGCTCGCGGCCGACCTCGTGCTGTTCGTCGTCGATGCGAAGGCGGGCGTCACACCGCTCGACCACGAAGTCGCGCGCCGGCTGCGTGGCTTCGCGAAGCCGGTGCTCCTCGTCTGCAACAAGGTCGAGAGCGAGAAGGCCGAGTGGGAGATCGACGCCTTCCGTGCGCTCGGCATGGTGCGCGAGCCCGTCTCGATCAGCGCCCAGAACGGCACCGGCGTGCGCGACCTCTACGAGCTCATCGACTCGCTCCTGCCTCCGTACGACGGCGGCTTGGTGCGCCTCGCTCCGTCGCTCAAGCTGGCGATCGTCGGCCGACGCAACGCGGGCAAGTCGACGCTGATCAACGCCCTCGCGCGCGAGGAGCGCACGATCGTGTCGGAGATCCCCGGCACGACGCGCGACGCGATCGACATCGTTGTCGAACGCGACGGCGAGACGATCGTGCTGATCGACACGGCCGGCGTGCGCAAGAAGAAGAGCCACGAGGACGCGGTCGAGTTCTTCTCCGATGCGCGCAGCCACAAGGCGATTCGCCGCGCGGACGTGGTGCTCCTGCTCTTCGACGCGACCCAGAGGATCTCGGCCATCGAGAAGCGCCTCGCGCGCTACGTCACCGATCACTACCGCGTCGTGCTGCTCGGCGCGAACAAGTGGGACCTCGCGGACCCGAGCGTGGAGCCGGCGGACTTCGAGGGCTACCTGGCGCAGGAGCTGCCCGGCATCTCGTACGCGCCGTGCTCGTTCCTGTCGGCCAAGTCGGGGCTGCACGTGGCCGAGACGCTCGCGCTCGCGAAGGACCTGCAGCGGCAGGCGACGACGCGCGTCGGTACGGCCGAGCTCAACCGCGTGTTCGAGCGCGCACTCCAGGCGCGCGCGCCCAACTCGAAGGGCCACCGCGTGCAGATCAAGTACGCGACCCAGGCCGAGCACTCGCCGCCCACGTTCGTGTTGTTCGTCAACGACAAACGCCTGATCGGTAAGGACTACCTGCGCTACCTCGAGAACCGCGTGCGCGAAGAGCTGCCGTTTCCCGAGGTGCCGATTCGGTTCGTCCTGCGCGACAAGCGCGAAGCCCGTCTCGAGGAGATGTCATGAGAGCCAAGCTCGGGTCCCTGTTGTCGATCGCCCTCGTGTCGCTCCTGGCGACCGCGTGCGGAAGCACCGCGCCGCGCGAGCCCGACGCCGTCTGGCGCGAGGCCGACCTCGAGTCGCCGTCCGACCGCGTTCTGTGGAAGATCGCGCTGCTCAGCGCGGAGCAGGCGGGCTTCCCGCTCGCCGGCGGCCTGGACCCGGCATCGGGCGTGATCGTGTCCGGCTGGCGCACCGAGCTCGCGCCGTTCAGCCGCGAGGGCAACCGCAAGCGCGCGGAGATTCGGATGGAGCCGACCGGGCCGCGGCAGTGGCACGTGCGGACGCGCGTGCAGAAGCAGCTCAACATGTCGCTCTCTGCGCCGCTCGACGCGACGCGCGCCGAGTGGGAGTGGGCGCCCGAGGACGTGCTGACCGCGGAGATCCTCCTGCGCCGCATCGTCGCCGCGTTCGACCCGGTGCTCGAGGTCGGCGCGGACCCGAACGCGCCCGGCGCGAACCGCTGAACGCGGGCACTTTTTTCCGAACCGAAGGCGCGGAGCGGAACTCGCGCGCCGCGGGCGTACGATGCGCGTCGCGGAGTCCGGGTTTCGGGCTTGGTTAGGATGCGCCCCGCGACCGAAAGGAATGGGGCCCCGCGTTCGCGCCCGTTCCTCCGCCGCTCCGCACCGGACCCCGCCTTCCCCCTTCGATGAGCACTGCCGCCCGAACTCCCCGCTTGGAAGACCAAGAGGGAGGACCGCTCGCGACCGTCGCGCAGCGCGACGCGGAAGGGTGGGTCACGGCGCGCGCGCCGCGCGCGCGAGAGATCGCGCAGCGCATCGTGGGCTTCCCGTTCCTGCTGCGCGCGCACTGGGATCTGATCGCGACGAGCGTGAAGCGCGAACTCGAGGTGCGCTTCCAGGGCACGGTGCTCGGGTGGCTGTGGCCGCTCTTCCACCCGATGTTCATGTTCGCGGTCTACTACCTGATCTTCTCGCAGCTCCTGGACATGAAGATCCCGGACCTGCCGGAGGGGCAGGAGTCGGCGATGGCGGTGTTCATGTTCGTCGGCATCGTCGTGTGGGCGGCGATCGCGGAGACGCTCAACCGCGGAACGAACGCGATCGTCGAGAACGGCAACCTGATCAAGAAGCTCGCGTTCCCGTCCGAGATCCTCCCGCTGAACATCACGGTGGTCGGGCTCGTGACGATGCTCTTCGCGCTCGCCGTGTTCATCCTCGCGTGCTGGATCACGCCGGTGTGGCGCGCCCCCGGCGTCGGGCTCCTGTGGATTCCGGTGCTCGTGCTCGTGCAGGGGGTGTTCACCTACGGGTTGGCGCTGATGCTTTCGACGCTGCAGGTCTTCCTGCGCGACACGCTCCAGGTGGTCGCGATCGGAACGACGGTCTGGATGTTCCTCACGCCGATCTTCTGGGCGCCGCAGGTCATCAACTCGGACAGCCTCGACTCGATGATGCCCCTGATCCAGACCAACCCCGTCTATCACTTGGTGCAGGCTTGGCGCGGCACGCTGATGGGGGATCTCTACGTCGTGCCGAACGAGTACATCGCCGGCGGCTTCCTCGTGTCGAGCGCGGACGTCGCGTGGCACATCGGCGTGTTCGCGCTCTGGGCGATCGCCGCGTACGTGATCGGCTTCGCGTTCTTCGTCCTCTCCCAACGCCGGTTCGCGGACGAAGTCTGATGCAGCACGAGTACGCACTCGAGGCCGAAGGGCTCGGCAAGGCCTACCGCATGTACGGCAGCCCGATGAAGCGCATCCTCGAGGGGGTGACGTGGGGGCGCTACAAAGGCCACGGGGAGTTTTGGGCGTTGAAGGGCGTCGACTTCAAGCTGCGCCCCGGCGCCTCGTTCGGGTTGTGCGGCGCGAACGGCGCCGGCAAATCGACGCTGCTCAAGATCCTGTCGGGGACGACCGCGCCGACGGTGGGTCGCTATCGCGCGAACGGGCGCGTCGCGAGCCTGCTCGAACTCGGCGCGGGCTTCCACATGGACTTCACCGGTCGCGCCAACATCGTGATGAACGGCACGATGATGGGGCTCACGCGGCGCGAGGTCGAAGCCAAGATGGACTCGATCATCGAGTTCGCGGAGCTCGGCGACTACATCGACGAGCCGGTGCGCACGTACTCGTCGGGCATGGGGTTGCGCCTCGGCTTCGCGGTCGCCGTCGCCGTCGACCCCGAGGTGATGATCATCGACGAGGTCTTCGCGGTCGGCGACATGTACTTCCAGAAGAAGTGCGTCGACAAGATCTACGAGTTCAAGAAGCACAACAAGACGATCCTCTTCTGCAGCCACAGCCTCTACGACGTGCGCCAGCTCTGCGACGAGGCCATCTGGCTCAACCAAGGCGAGTGCATGGCGATCGGCGAGTCGGTGATGGTCACCAACGAGTACTCGGCCTTCCAGCGGCACCACATCGGCGAAGAGGACGTGACGAACGACATCCCGATGTCGCCGCTCGCCGAGGGCGGTGCGCGCGAGCTCCCGCACGTCGTCGACGCGCGCATCTACCGCATGGGGACCGACGAGGAGTGCTATCAGATCACCACCGGTGACTCGATCGAGATCCGCATCTGGTGGAAGAACCCGACACCCGCCGAGACGCCGATCCACGTCGGCATCGGCTTCATGCGCCAGGACATGACGACCTGCGGCGGTGCGGGCACGAACCTGTCGGGGCACGACCTCGTCGGTGAGCAGGGCTGCCTCGTCCTGAGGGTGCCGAACGTGCAGCTCCTCTCGGGACAGTTTCTGATCCCGGTGATCCTTTTGGACGGTGGGGGAGTGCACAAGTACCAGGAGTACCTGATGCCCGAGAACCTCGTCGTCCGCACGAACACGCGCGACGTCGGGCTGTTCCGCATCGAGTCGTCGTGGGACGACGTCGACCTTGCGCCGCCGGAGTCGCGCGAGGAAGTGCCGCAGGAAGCGGAAGCGGAGTCGGGAGCGTGAAGCACGACGTCGGCCTGTCGGCGCTGATCGTCAACTACAACACGGGCTCGTACGCGGTCGGATGCGTCGAGTCGCTCGTTTCGGAGTGGACCCGTGAGGGACGCGAGCGAGACAAGCTCGACATCGTGTGCGTCGACAACGCGTCGCCCGACGACCAGGGCGAACACCTCGCGCGCCTCGAGGAGCTGGGCGTGGCGGTGATCCGCGCCGAAGAGAACCTCGGCTACGCGCGCGGCATGAACCTGGCGTACGAGCGCGCGCGCGAGATGGGCGCGCGCGAGGTCGTCGCGATCCTGAACCCCGACCTGCATTTCCTGCCCGGCGCGCTCGCGACGATGATCGACTACATCGTCGAGCACGAGGAATGCGGCTGCCTGGATCCGGCGACTTCGATCGATGCGCTCGGCGTGTTCAGCCTGCCGCGCAATCTGCTTCCGACGCCGCTCGAACACGCGCGCGTGACGCTCGCCCAACTCAGCCCGATGCTGTGCCGACGGTACAGTGCGTACCGCGTGCGGCGCGCGCTCGAATGGTGGCAGGCCACCGGGCCGATCGAGACCGACATGCTGTCCGGCTGCTGCGTCTTCCTGCGGCGCGAAGTCGTCGAGCGCATGGGGCGCGTCATGGATCCGCGCTATCCGCTGTACTTCGAGGACACGGACCTCTTCCGCACGCTGCGCAGCATGGGCCTCACGGTCATCCACCACACGGGCGCGCGCATCCTGCACCACTGGTCGCGCTCGGCGAAGGTCGGCGGCGACTTCGATCACGAGCCGCAGCGGCGCCACGAGATCGGCCGCGACCTCTACTACCGGAAGTTCTACGGTCCGCTCGGGCGCGGGATCGTCGGGGCGGTCAACTGGCTCTTCCACGTTTGGCCGGCGGCGAAGCGCGGGCGGCCGATGGCGGACATGGTCCAGCTCGGCGCGTTCGACGGTCCGGTCGAGATCGAGCTCCCGAAGAGCTGTCGCTTCCTCATCGAGATCGCGGTGCATCCGACGTTCATCATCGCCGGCGGGATCTTCGGCGAGGGCGATCGCTGGCGCTGCCCCGAGGAGGCGTGGGACTGGCTGTTCACGCTCGAGTACTGGGTGCGCGCGGTCGACCTCGACACGCTCGAGCCGATCGGCTACTGGCGCTTCACGAAGACGTCGCCGGGGCGGGACGTCGCGATGAGCGTCGCCGAGCTCGACGCGCTCGGCGATCGACTGCTGTCGGCATGTGCGCCATGACGTACGCGGGTTCGACGAGCGAGCGCGCGCCGCTGCCCGAGACGCTGGCCACGCCGCCGCGCGGGCGCGTGCTGATCTTGGCGCCGCATCCCGACGACGACGTGATCGGCTGCGGCGGCACGCTCAAGAAGCACGCGGCCCAGGGCGATCCCGTGCACGTCGTCGTCGCGTTCGACGGGCGGCGCGGCGATCCGAGCGAGCGCTTCGATCCGGCGGAGTACGTCGAGCGGCGCCGGCGCGAGGCGCGCGCCGCGGCCGCGCACCTCGGCCTCGGCGACTACGAGTTCTGGGACAACCCCGAGGGGCACGAGCCGGCGCCGAGCCAGCTCCTCGAGGGCGCGCGCGCGGTGGCCGCGTGCATCGAGCGCTTTCGGCCGGACCTCGTGTACGCGCCGTGGGTCGGCGAGCAGCACATCGACCATCACTCGCTCGGGCGCGCCGTTCGGCTCGCCGTGTCCCTCACCGGGACGCGCGCGGAGGCCTGGGGCTACGAAGTGTGGACGCCGCTCGTTCCGACGCGGATCATCGACATCACGGACGTGTTCGAAGCCAAGCGCGCGGCGCTCCTCGAGCACACCTCCCAAACCGGCGAGATCGCCGGCATGGAGCACAAGGCGCTGGCGATCACCGCGCAGCGGGCGATGTATCTCGCGCCGGAGGCTCGTCACGGCGAAGGCTTCGCCCCGCTCGGCGCGCCGGATCCCGGCGACGCGCAGTTGCTCGACCACGACGCGCGCGCGTGAGGTGAGCGCTCGCCGGGCGTCGAGCCCGGCACGAAACTTCTGTCCCGATTCTCTATGTCATTCTGAGAGATCGAGTTGTTAGGCTCAGCTCCAAATGAGCAACGAGCGTTCGCCGCAGACGATCCTTGCAACCGAGTCGCGAGCCTTGCCGCTGGTGGCGCCGGAGATCTGGGACACGCGCATCGCCGCGGAACTCTCGCTACCGGTTTGTGTCGTCGGGCCGCACGGTGCACTCATGCATGTCAACGAGGCGTGGCGTGCATTCACCGGATGCACCCCGCGCGACTCGTCGCTCGACGCCGTCCACTTCGAGGAGCGCGCCGCGTTGCGCGGGGCGTTCGAGCGCACGCAGCGGACCGGCGAGGGGTTCCGGCTCGAGTTCCGCATGCGACGTGCGGACGGCCAGATGCGCTGGATGCGCGCCAGCGGGTTCATGCTCGTTGCGGTGGACGGCGAACCGGAAGGCGTCGCGTGTGTCTGCATCGATGTGACGGAGAGCGTGCGAACGATTCAGGAGCTGCGCGGCGCGTTGCTGGACGCGCGCGCGCGCTCGGACGCGAGCGGAGGCGCGCCGAGCGCACCACCTGCGTTCGCCTTCCAGGCCGAGGCGGGGGGGGAAGCACCGGACACGATCCTCGTGATCGACGACGAGGAGCTCGTGCGCCAGACGGTGGGCAGCGTGCTCGTCGGCAGGGGGTACCGGACGCTCCTCGCCGCGGACGGGCTCGTCGGTGTCGAGCTGTTGCGCACGCACCGAACCGAAGTCGCGGCCGTCTTGCTGGACTACGTCCTACCGACGCTCGACGCGCCCCGGACGCTGTCGGAACTGAAGGGCGTGCGCGACGACCTTCCGGTCGTGCTCGTCAGCGGTTACGAGGAGCGCGAGGTGACGTCGCGTTTTCCTCCGCATTCGCTCGCGGGCTTCGTCGGCAAGCCGTTCGTCCGTGACGCGCTGCTCTCGACCCTGCGTCGCGTGATCGCCGCGAGCCGGTCCGCGTGACGACCGGCCGTCGCTAGCAGACTGTGGCGAAAGTCATTCACCCGCAGAACGCCGTCCTCCACTCCGGCTTGGCCCCCGAAAGCCTCGCCGA